>JBEPYM010000182.1:0-6399 GCA_041641375.1 Paenibacillus sp. | reverse complement strand
AATAAAGGAATTATTTCATCAGGCGTTGATGCAGCCGATGAAAACCACTGGCAGAGACCTGTCAAACTACTGCGAGGCTCAAATTCAACAAATCGCCTCCTAAGCAACAACTATCTAGAACTCAGCCTAAAATTATTGTTGATAAATTTGTAGTGTACTATTCCTTTTCAGAGGATATGAACATATGTTATATCGAATATTTTAAGCATATGAGCCAGATATATGATTCGAAAGAGTGACCACAATTAAAAAGCGCTAAAAAAGCTGAAATTGACCTTTCTCTATCTTGACAGGGTAGGGGTCAGTGGTTCGACCCCACTACAGGTCATATCAAACAGAGCCCGGAGGATCATTTTGATCCTTCGGGCTTCTTTCTTGTATTATGCCAACGTCTCTTTCCACACTTCCGTAAGCTCGTGAATGGCCTTCTTCCCGTCTCCGCTGAAGGAGGAGCCATGCATGACAGCGAGTGTGCGCGGGTCGAACTCTGCCAAATCACGCAGGATGCGGTCGACTCTGGAGCTGTAAGGGATATAGTCAGAAAAAGGGCTGTTCTGCATCCCGATCAATGTTGCGCTGCAGCGGTCGGACAGGCTGCTTGTTGTGAGCGGCTCCACATTGCCCATCTGATGGAATAGATCCGATGTGAACAGTGTGCGATCCCGTTCCTCGAAGAACAGACCGGCGTCCCATCCGTGCGGCACATTCGGAGTCCGCAGGTAACGCATCTCCTTTTTCCCAATATGCAACACTTCCTTGTCCTGAAGGATGCGGGCAGGGCGCAAAGCAAAATCATTGATATTGACCATCGCTCCGACTATGCCGGTTACAGGTTCAGACCCTGGAGCAATCGAAAGTCATTCGTTCAGTGCCCCGCACTCATCCGACTCGAATTGGCTGAATCCGATCCAGCGCAGGCTTTGCTCCGGTATCAATGTGCGGACAGCTTCTCGCAGCGGTTGAAACATCCCCTTGTATCCGGCATGGTAGAGCAGAGGTTCATCATCCCGAATCAGGAAGTGGTTGAACTGCATATCCTCTTGATCGGAATAGAGGCAAATACGGAATACGTCCGGTGCGATTTCATCAATGCGTGTCATAGGCACCTTTCCTTTCTTTCATATCATGTTTGACAAAATGAGGTGGATCGCTTGCGACTTGCTGGATGTCAAGCACAATCCGCCATGAATACGCAGACTTCGATGGAACATCGGATGGAGCACAGAACGGGCGATTCTTTTCAACTCATCCTTGCCACCGTAATCGGAACCGAGTACAGTCTGCACCAGAACATCGACATACCCTTCCATTTGCATGACATTATTCTCCATGACCCCGGATTCGTCCCGTATCCGAAACGCCAGCCACAGTACACCGGATGCAGTCTCGTAATAATCAAACAGTCTGTCGATACAGACTCGCGCCCGCTCCTGCAACGTTGCAAGATTCATCCAATCCTCCGGGGAAGGGGGTTGGAATTTCTCGTCGAAATGGGCGGAACACCCTGCTAACAAATCCTCCAACGTAGGAAAATGCTTCCGAACGGTCGGCAAGGATACACCTGCTTCCTTCGCCAAATCGGTCAATGAAAGATTGCCTTGCGTATGGAGCTTTACTGCTGCATCGAGGATCGCCAGCCGCGTATGCTGCTTCGCTTCCGCACGACGAGAGGAGTTGTAGGTTCTTTTTACATCAGTCATGAATTTTCTCTCCATTTAATTATCATCTTATTATAATAAATAACAATAGTAAATAACTAATTTTAAATTGTTGTAAGAAGAGGCCCATAAAGGATATGGTGGAGCAGAGCGCGCTCGGTCGTGGAGGTATGTTTCTCTATTTCACTTGATCCACTGGTGGTCAAGATTTAGCGCGGGTCAATAATAATCTGAAAATTCACAATTTGTCCATGGACTTTCCGGGCGGCTTCTATTATAATAAAGCCATAGAAACAAACCAGATTCACGCTGATGAAGACTCAGCCATTTTTAGTCGGTTTCGTTGGGTAAGGAACTGGACTGAAAGCGCAAGTGAAAGCGCAAGTAAATGTGAATGTGCAAGGTAGTAGGATCTGAGTACGAATCGGTTGGTAACAAATTGAGACAATCATCTTCGTTTGCAGGAGGCTGTTCGAAGTTAGCCATTGGAAGTGTCTGATCCACCGGTTATCCGAAATCGGCTTAGGGTGCAAAGCTCGACCTTACAGGTCAAATTCGCCGTTATCGTAACGGTATGTGAGTAGTACGCAGTGTGCCTCGTAAGCATGCTTCGCATCGCTACTTAAAAATGGTTGGGTCTTCAACAGCGTGAACCCCTCTCTATGGCTGGAGAGGGGCTCTTTATGTCAGTAATCGTTATCCGGCGGTTCCACAGCTATTGCTTCAGTACATCGTGATCCACGTAACGCGCACCGTTCAGGTGACTGATTACATTGATCGCAACCTTCGCACCGTCGCCGGCGGTGATGATGGTGTGCACGCTCACCCCTGCCGCTGTACCTGCTGCCCAGATGCCCTCCACATTGGTGCGGCCGTCGATGTCAACCGCAAATACGGTCTTGATTCGCGGCTCTGTTCCATCCTTCGTTTCCAGCCCGACCTTCTCCGCCAGCTCAACCGACAAGCCTGTTGCCAGAATGACCTGACCCGCTTCGTAATGTAGCCCTTCGGTTTCCACTGTAAAGCCATAGTCCGTCTTGCTGATGTTCACGACTGTATCCGCAACGATCTCGGCACCGAATTTGGCAGCCTGCTTCTTCCCAAGCTCGACAAGATCTGGTCCAGAAATCTCCATGACCCCGTAGTGGTTTTCCACCCAGGCGCGTTTCGTAATACTTTTGTCGTGATCGACCACGATCGTTTTCTTGCCGGCTTTCGCCGCAAACAGTGCCGCGCTAGCGCCGGCCGGTCCTGCGCCAATAATGAGAATATCGTACATGCTCTCCAGCCTCCATAATAAGAATTATTATCAGATAAAAATAATAGTAAACAAAAAGGTTTCATAAGTCAATGCATGTAGCAGCAATCACTCTTGCCTGAAAGTCAAAGAACAGAGACAATGGAGAAAGTGAGCCTATGGTCACAATGATGAGAGGAGATGTAACCCATATGTCCAAGAAACGCGTAGATCATGTAGGAATCATGGTGAAGGATATCGATGCATCGCTGCCTTTTTATATAGGGGTGGTGGGACTTTCGTTGAAAAATCGGATCGTACATACGAACGGGGTCATCCAGCTAGCATTCCTGGGCTTCGGCGAGGATTCGGAGACGGAAATTGAGCTCATTCAAGGCTACAACGACCGTCTTCCGAACGAAGGCAAGGTGCATCACGTCGCCATCCATGTGCCGGATCTGGATGCGGAATTTCATCGAATCAAAGAAACAAGCGCCGAGCTTATCGAGAAGGAGATTACGACGCTGCCGAACGGATACCGCTACTTCTTTATTTATGGACCGGAGCGGGAGTGGATTGAGTTTTTCCAGAGAGAGTAGGCAGGCCAACCGCTAGTTCTCAGCGTCCTCTTGTACGTAGAGGCGTTCGCCCGTAAGTGGATTGTAATAGACCCTGGACCGAACGCCGCTTGAAGGGTCTACATACAGCTCGCGCGTCGGCTCATAACCTTCTGGAGCCGCGCCGACGGCTCTCTTGTAGCGACGGTCCTTCTTCCGGGACATCACAATGACCACCAGGACAAACCCGATCTGAAAAACAACATAAGCAGCGATGATCAATTCCCACATCGTCAGCTCTTGCGGCGTGCGACAACCGCTGTTCCGTAGGCAAATACCTCGGACATATTCTGGCCGGCTTCACCGGAGTCGAACCGTACCATAATGATGGCATTCGCGCCCATTGCTTGGGCATTGCGCACCATACGATCCATCGCTTCCTTGCGGGAATCCTCAAGCATTGCGGTATATTGCTTGATTTCGCCGCCGACAAGCCCCTTCAGCGAAGCCATAATATCGGCACCGATGCCGCGGCTTCGCACAATGAGTCCGAAGCAAGGGCCCAGCACATCCGTAATTTCATAGCCTGGTATTTGTTCTGTCGTTACAATCAACATATTTGATCGTCTCCTTTACAATATAGAGTAACCCATTTTACCTATTTGATAAAGGGAGTGCAGTCATATCTGCGGTCATATTCGTTTTTGACAAAAGTCATAGCTCCATGTCACTCTGGTGGAGACAGGAAGGGGGGGCGATGGGAAGGTTGAAAAAGAAGCTGGTTTACGAAGAGGTGTATGATGAAATCATACGGCGCATTGAATCGGGTCAGTGGAAGCCGGGGGAACGCCTGCCGACACTGGAAGAGCTTTCGGCTGAGCTGCGCGTCGGAATTTCTTCCGTACGGGAAGCGGTACGAATTCTTGGCAAGCAGCAGGTGCTCGTCGTTCTCCAGGGCAGCGGCACATTTGTCAATGAGCGGATCCCGGAGCAGCCGCAGGATTACGTCCGGAGACTTGAGCGAAGCTCCTGGAAGCAGCTTACAGAGGCGAGGCTGGTCATCGAGCCGGAGCTGGCGTTCCTGGCGGCGGAACGGGGAAGCGAGGAGCAGCTTCGCTCCATTGTCGAGTGCGCGGAGGCGATGCGCCGTAACGTTCAGCAGCGCAAAGATTTCCTGCGTGAGGATATCGAATTTCATGATCGGATTGCGGAGGCGTCACACAATGCGATCTTATGCCAGATGCTGCGCCAGGTCAGCGACGTGCTGCTGGACAGTCGGCGTCAGACGATGCGAATCCCCGGCATGGATGAGAAAGCGGCGTCTTATCACTACTTGATCGCCAAGGCCATTGAGCAGCGTAATGGAGTGCAAGCGAAAGAGTTAATGAAGCTGCACATTGTCGATATGATCGCTGAATTGAATTGAAATGAAGGGAATGGAATGATCAACACTTTCCCTCTATACAATGAAAATCATATGATCTATAATGAACTATAGTTAATTCATCATATGAATTGAGAAAGGGAGTTTGCGGGATGAAAATTCGTTCGATGGAGCTGTTCAAGGTACCCCCTCGCTGGTTATTTCTGAAGGTGACGACGGATGACGGGATTGAAGGCTGGGGAGAGCCGATTGTCGAAGGACGGGCGGATACGGTTAAAGCGGCGGTGGAAGAGCTTAGCGAGTATTTAATTGGTAAGCCTTCGAATCAGATTGAGGATCTGTTTCAGGTGCTCTATCGAGGAGGCTTTTATCGCGGCGGACCGATTCTGACCAGTGCGATCAGCGGCATTGAGCAGGCGCTGTGGGATATTAAGGGCAAGCGGCTTGGCGTACCGGTATACGAGCTGCTCGGCGGTGCGGTTCGCGATCGGATGCGCGTATACGCCTGGATCGGCGGCGACCGTCCGGCGGATACCGCAAGTGCGGCGAAGGCGAGGCTCGAAGAAGGCTATACGGCGATCAAGATGAACGGAACGGCGGAGCTGGAATGGATCGATTCGCATGAGAAGATCGAAGCGGCAGTCGCCCGGGTTGCCGCCATTCGCGAGGCGGTCGGCTATCAGCTTGGGATTGGCATCGATTTTCACGGCCGTGTGCATAAAGCGATGGCGAAGGTGTTGGTCAAGGAGCTGGAGCCGTATAAGCCGCTGTTTATCGAGGAGCCGGTGCTGGCTGAGAACAATGAGGCGTTGCTCGAGATCGCCCGCCATGCCAGCACGCCGATTGCAACCGGCGAACGGATGTATACGCGCTGGGATTTCAAGCAGCTGCTTGCTTCCGGTGCGGCAGACATCATTCAGCCAGATTTGAGCCACGCCGGCGGTATCTGGGAATGCCGCAAAATCGCCGCAATGGCAGAAGCGTACGACGTAGCGGTGGCACCGCACTGTCCGCTCGGACCGATTGCGCTGGCAGCGTCGCTGCAGCTCGATTTCTGCACGCCGAATGCGTTCATTCAGGAACAGAGCCTTGGCATCCATTATAATCAAGGCTCTGACCTGCTGGATTATCTGGTCGATCCGGGACAATTCCATTATGAGCAAGGCTTTGTGCGCAGGCTCGAAAAGCCGGGACTCGGGATTGACGTGAATGAAGCTAAGGTGCGCGAGATGGCCGCGATCGGCCACCAGTGGCGCAATCCGATCTGGCGATATACAGACGGCAGTATAGCCGAGTGGTAAACATAGCTTGATCCGAAAGCCGCTTGACGGGGGTTGACAACACACCCGTTCAGCGGCTTTTTTGTATGGGGAATCATGTCGAAAGCTGGAAAATATAAATTGACACTAGATAAGACTCGTTCTAAACTAAGCTTGATGTGTATCGTAACTGGAGGAATTTACTTCAATGTTCCAAATAACCAGCCTAGAGCAGCTGCTGCTTCAAGTGTTGTTAGCATTGTTTCCCGCCTTCCTGCTCCCGGTTATTCGAGGAAGAAATCAC
>JBEPYM010000181.1:0-6428 GCA_041641375.1 Paenibacillus sp. | reverse complement strand
ACACCGGCATGGACGTCCTGACGCATGCAATTGAGGCGTATGTGTCGGTGATGGCGAACGATTACACCGACGGGCTTGCGATGAAGGCGATTCAACTCGTGTTCGAGTATCTGGAGGATTCGTACCGAACCGGCAATCCGCTCGCCCGCGAGAAGATGCACAACGCCTCGACGATCGCCGGCATGGCGTTCGCCAATGCGTTCCTCGGCATCAACCACAGCCTGGCGCACAAGTGGGGCGGCGAGTTCCATACGGCGCACGGACGTACGAACGCGATCCTGATGCCGCATGTGATTCGTTATAACGCGAGCAAGCCGACGAAGTTTGCATCGTTCCCGAAATATGATCACTTTATTGCGGATTTGCGATATGCGGAGATTGCGCGGATGCTCGGACTGCCTGCACGCACGACGCAGGAAGGCGTCGAAAATCTGATTGCGGCGATCCGCAAGCTGAACGAGGCGCTCGGCATTCCGGCTTCGTTCCAGGCGCTTGGCTTTGATCCTTCGGTATTCGAAGCCAAGGTCGACGAGCTGGCGGACCGCGCCTTCGAGGACCAATGCACGACGGCGAACCCGCGTATGCCGCTGGTGACGGAGCTTGCTGACATTTATCGCAATGCATTCTATGGGAAATTCTGAGGAGGTGCTGGAGTCGTGGCGATTCGTGAGAAGGATTTGACATCCCGCGGGGGAGGAGAACGGGAGCCTTGGAGGGGCTTCCGGTCCGGCAAGTGGCAGACGTCCATCGATGTGAAGGATTTCATCGACCGGAACGTAACGGCGTATCACGGCGATGAGGCGTTCTTGGCGGGACCGACGGAAGCGACGCAGAAGCTGTGGGAGCAGGTGCGCGAGCTGATGCGGCTGGAGCGGGAGAATGGCGGCGTGCTGGATGTGGACGTCGACACGGTGTCGACGATCACCTCCCATGCGCCGGGTTATCTGGACCGATCGCTGGAGAAGGTGGTCGGTCTGCAGACCGACGCGCCGTTCAAGCGCTCGATCCAGCCGTTCGGCGGCATCCGGATGATGGAGGACGCGTGCGAGGCATACGGCTTCAAGCTGCCGGCCGAGATGGTGCGCCTGTTCACGGAGGTGCGCAAGACGCATAATCAGGGCGTGTTCGACGCCTATACGACCGACATGCGTACAGCGCGCAAGGCCGGTATTATTACAGGGCTGCCCGATGCGTACGGGCGCGGCCGCATTATCGGCGATTACCGCCGCGCGGCGCTGTACGGGGTGGACCGGCTGGTCGCCGAGAAGAAGCGTGACCTCCTGCAGCTGGAGGTCGGCGTGATGAGCGAGGATGTCATCCGCCTGCGCGAGGAAATTTCCGAGCAGATGCGTGCGCTGGAGGAATTGAAGGCGATGGCTGCATCCTACGGCTGCGACATGTCCCGCCCTGCGGGTACGGCCGCGGAAGCGGTGCAGTGGCTGTATTTCGCTTATCTGGCGGCGATCAAGGAGCAGAACGGTGCGGCGATGTCGCTTGGACGCGTCTCCTCGTTCCTCGATATTTATTTCGAGCGGGATATGCGCGAGGGTGTGTTGACGGAGGCGGAAGCTCAGGAGCTGATGGACCACTTCGTGATGAAGCTGCGGATCGTGAAATTCCTGCGGACGCCCGATTATAACGAGCTGTTCAGCGGCGACCCGACCTGGGTCACGGAATGTATCGGCGGTATGGGCCTCAGCGGAGAGACACGCGTCACGCGCAACTCGTTCCGTATGCTGCACACGCTGTACAATCTTGGACCAGCGCCGGAGCCGAATTTGACGGTGCTATGGTCGGTGCGGCTTCCAGAGGCGTTCAAGGCGTATTGCGCCAAGGTGTCGATCGAGACGAGCTCGATTCAATACGAGAGCGACGACCTGATGCGTCCGCTGTATGGCGACGACTATGCGATCGCCTGCTGCGTATCCGCGATGCGGATCGGCAAGCAAATGCAGTTTTTTGGCGCACGCGCGAATTTGGGCAAGGCGCTGCTGTACGCGATTAACGGCGGTGTAGACGAGAAGCTGGGCATTCAAGTCGGACCGCCGATGGCTCCTCTGACGGGCGAGGTGCTGCGCTATGATGAGGTGATGGCTCGTTTCGACAGCGTCATGGAGTGGTTGGCCGGCCTCTACATGAACACGCTGAACGTCATCCATTATATGCATGACAAGTATTGCTACGAGCGGATCGAGATGGCGCTGCATGACCGCGAGATCGTTCGTACGATGGCGTGCGGCATCGCTGGCTTGTCCGTCGTGGCGGACAGCCTGAGCGCGATTCGATATGCCAAGGTTCGCCCGATCCGTAACGAGAAGGGGATCGCCGTCGACTTCGAGGTGGAAGGCGAGTTCCCGATGTACGGCAACAACGATGCGCGGGTGGACAGCATCGCGACGGAGCTGACGGAATCGTTCATGAACAAGCTGCGTAAACACAAGCCTTACCGTGACGCGATCCCGACGCTGTCCGTGCTTACGATCACGTCCAATGTCGTCTACGGCAAGAAAACCGGCGCAACCCCGGACGGCCGCAAGGCCGGAGAGCCCTTCGCACCGGGCGCCAACCCGATGCACGGGCGCGACCGCTGCGGCGCACTTGCTTCGCTCGCATCGGTGGCGAAGCTTCCGTACGACCATTGCCAGGATGGCATCTCGAACACGTTCTCGATCGTGCCGAAGGCGCTTGGCCGCGAGCCGGAGAATCGCGTCAGCAATCTGGTCGCATTGCTGGACGGCTACGCTGCTAACGGCGGGCATCACTTGAACGTGAACGTGTTCGATCGCGCACAGCTGCTGGATGCAATGGAGCGTCCTGAGCTGTATCCGCAGCTGACGATCCGCGTGTCGGGGTATGCCGTCAACTTTATCAAGCTGACGCGCGAGCAGCAGCTTGACGTCGTAAACCGCACGTTCCACGGGGAGATGTAGCGAATGGGGAAACTGGGGAAACAAGGACGCATTCATTCGGTCGACACCTTCGGCACGGTAGACGGGCCCGGCATTCGCTTCGTTGTCTTCATGCAGGGCTGTGCGCTGCAATGCGCATACTGCCATAACCCCGATACGTGGGATACGTCTTTGGGCACCCTGACCAGCGTCGATGAGGTGCTGGCCCTGATCGAACCGTATCTGGAATATTACAAGCGGTCGGGCGGCGGCTTGACGGTAACCGGAGGCGAGCCAACGCTGCAGGCTCCGTTCGTCGCCGAGCTGTTCCGCCGCGTCAAGGAGCAGTGGGGGCTTCATACGGCGCTTGACTCGTCCGGCTTTTGCGATCCGGAGCATGCGGCGGAACTGCTCGACGTGACGGATCTGGTGCTGCTCGATCTGAAGGTAATGAACCGGGACGCCCATACGGAGCTCGCAGGTCAGCCGAACGACCGCATCCTGCGCTTCGCTTCGGCGCTTGCCGAGCGCGGTACGCCCGTTTGGCTGCGGCGGGTGGTCATACCGGGTTATACCGATGCGCTGGACGATCTGGAAGCGATGGGGCGCTTCATCGCCGGTATGGCCAACATCAAGAAGCTGGAGCTGCTGCCGTATCACAGGCTCGGCGTCTACAAGTGGCATCAGCTTGGGCGCACCTACCCGCTGGAAGGCGTGCGGGAGCCGGAGCCGCGTGACATCGACCGCGCCATGGCCGCCGTGATGGCGGGTATGCGGGCTGGAAGCGGCATCGGCTGCGCCGACTGACTGGAGCTTGAGGCGGGGGAGCTCGTGGGAACACGGGAGAAAACGGGAGAACACGGGAGAACACGGGGGAACTCGGGGGAACTCGGGGGATGTCCCGAACGCCGGGAATGACTCGGATCACTGGAATGACTCGAATCACAGGAATGACTCGAATCACTGGAATGGCTCGAATCACAGGAATGACTCGAATCACTGGAATGGCTCGAATCACTTGGAATGGCTCGAATCACTGGAATGACTTGATTGTACGCAAAATGCCGCTGAGCTCAGCCGACCGAAAGGTGCGCGGGCTCGGCGGCATTTTGCAGTTGGGGGAAAATAAAATGTTGGACTCGAAGCTAAAGTGCTGGACGGGAGACGTGACCAGAAATGACGGGTAGGAGCTCACGCAACGGGGTTTTGTGCGATTCCTCATACAAAAACTCAGGATCAAACCACAAATAGGGAGATTTTGTACGATAAATCGTACAAAATGAGTCGAAATGAGGCTGTGAGGCAGGATTTTGTATGATAAATCGTACAAAATCAGGATAGGATCGAGTTGTGCTAACCAATACAAGAGCGCGGCGGTGGAATCGATCCATAGCTGTTTAATAATTTTCGAGTACTATCGCTCAACAATTGGGCAGTTTTGCTTACTAGAGCACGACATTTGCGTTAGTGGTACAATATGCATTGTTCCTTGAACGGATTGGTAGGAAAAGTGCATTAGGGGGTTATTGAGGTGACCATGAGATTAGACTCAACACGTATTTATATTCGCAGATTAGAGATGGATGACCTTCATCCACTTCTAGACTTACGAGTTCGGAATCGGGAATTCTTTCAGCCTTATGAACCTCATACTCCAGATTCGCATTACACTTTAGAAGGACACAAGGAAATTCTAGAGAAAGTGCAACGCAGCTGGGAGAACGATACTGGATACGGATTTGGTATTTATCTTAGTAGTAATAATCAGCTTATTGGACGAGTTAATGTAAGCAACATCGTTCGAGGAGCGTGGGAAAGCTGTACGATGGGCTATTTCTTAGATGAAACGTGTAATGGACAAGGATATACGACAGAAGCTGTTAAGTTAGCGATAAAATTCGCCTTTGGACCTGCGGATTTACATAGAGTTCAAGCAGCAGCTATGCCACGAAATAAGGGCTCTATTCGAGTTCTTGAGAAAGTTGGATTTCGTTATGATGGTTTCTCGGAATACTACCTGAAAATCAATGGTATGTGGGAACACCACAATCTTTATAGCATTACACGTGAAAATTGGAATGAATAACAGGTTACTTGTTCAACTTCAACGGCTGACCTAACATAAAAGGGAATGAAGACAAGAGTTCAATAAACTACCCCGTGATGCCTTGACTAACGATTAGCGGCTTCACGGCGTGAATGGGCAGTTTTGCTGAATTAAATAAAGGTATCCATGATTGGGAAAGATATGGTACGAAATCTGTATCAAGCATGGGGACACCGAATGAAGAACTATTCAAACGATAATACAGCAAGACGTTACATAGCTCATGTAAGTGTGCTGGGTACGACCCAACTGCATTTGCGAAGCCCTTACATTATTGCCTGGTGGTCGGCGGCTTTCCCTGGGTTTGGGCATCTGCTTTTATCAAAATACATACGTGGCTACCTATTATTCATCTGGGAAGTCATTGTGAACCTCCAAGCTCATGTCAACCAAGCGATGATTTTTTCGTTTCAAGGAAAAATGGACATGGCTAAAGACGTACTCGACACACGTTGGCTGCTGATTTATATTCCTGTATACCTATTCGCGATCTGGGACAGCTATCGCACGACCGTAGATATGAACAAGGTGTACTTACTTGCAGAACGGGAAAATCACGCCTATAATTCATTTTCACTCGGTGCGTTAGAAATCAACTATTTAGATAAAAGAAATCCGTTATATTCGTTCCTGTGGTCCTTAATGATGCCAGGACTGGGGCAGCTATATATTCATCGTATTGCTACCGCGGCTTTCGTCATCATTTGGTCCGTACTCTTCTTTTACTTTTCTCATGTGCTGGAAGCCATTAGCCATCTATTCCTAGGCAGAGTCCAAGAAGCGACCTCTGTTCTTCACCCGGAGTGGCTGTTATTTTTCCCTTCACTCGTTGGGTTTTCGGCGTATGATGCGTACGTGAATACGGTGGAAAATAATAAATTATACGAAAATGAACAAAAAAGGTATCTTCAACATCATTATCAAAAGCCGCGTTTCAAAATAGGTAAAGGATTGGAAAAGGGGTGAAAATTCGTGCAGGTGTTCTCCACATTTGAGCACACTCCCTACTTGGAACTTGCGATTTCCTTGCTGGAGAAAAAGGGGTTCAAAAAGGACCAAATTGTTGCAATCCCCTTGGATAATCGGACGGAGGAACGGAATATATTCGACACACTCCACCGCTCAGACGGGGTCTCGCTGATTGATATTGGTATGGCGCTTGCAACGGCTTTTGCGGTGATTGGCGCGAGCTTAGGTTTTGTACTCACCTGGGGACCAATTTACTGGGGGTTAATCGGCGCAGCTAGCGGTTTTGTATTAGGATTTGTTATTAAGCTTATCTTTGTAAAGAAGAAACAACATCTTGCGAAGGGCAAACATTCCGAAGTCATCCTGATTGTTGATTGCGAGGAGAACCAAGTCGGACTGGTCGAAGCGGTTTTATGGGATCATTTTGCAATAGGGGTTGCAAAGATGAAATGATGATTCCGCTA
>JBEPYM010000180.1:0-6490 GCA_041641375.1 Paenibacillus sp. | reverse complement strand
TTCAGATCCACCCTCTTTTCTAGCTACCGGATCACATTATACTCTCTTTGCCGATGAAAACCAAACGCCAAATCCGCACAAAACAGCTGTTTTCAAACCATTTTCACAGTTAATGCTGCTGGTTTTGGATGTCTTTCTTGTTCAGGATCACGTTCACGACGAATTTCGGCAGCGCAAGCATCCGGCGATAGCGCGAAGGCTGCTGGAGCAGCCGGTAAAACCATTCCAGTCCCAACCTTTGAAACAGCACGGGCGCGCGCTGCAGCTTGCCGGCCAGAATATCGAAGCTTCCGCCGACGCCGATCATGACCGGAACATTCAGCTTCTCTTTATACGTGCCGATCCACGGCTCCTGCGTAGACACCGATCTTCCCACCAGCAAGAGCTCCGGCTGTGCTTCGCGAACCGCTTCCACAACAGACTCATCTTCGGCACCGCCGAAGAAGCCATCGCGAGCACCCACGATACGAATACCCGGGTACATCCGGGTAAGCTTGTCCCGAACCGCACCGATTACCTCCGCCGTAGAGCCGATCAAGTACACCTTCCAGCCGCGATCGTTGCCGACGCGAAGCAGTTCCTGCACCAGATCAAACCCGGCAACACGCTCCTGAACCGGTTGACCGACATACCGGGCTGCCCAGACGAGACCGGCGCCATCCGGCACGACAAGCTCCGCATTACGCATGACGTTCATGTACGCAGCGTCCTCGAGCGCCGTCATCACCATAATCGGATTGGCCGTGATCACCTGGGTTGGACGAGCGCGTTGCTCAATGATTCCGGTAAGCAATCGGATCGTTTCTTCCATATTCAGCTTTGATACTTGTATACCATAAATGGTCAATGTCGGTATTTTCATCTTCGCTCATCCTTTATTACGAATCCAGGCGACAATTTGTTGCGCCGGAACCTGGGACTTTTGCTTCAATTCGTCAATCGCCGCCCTCGTTCCGGACAGCCACTCTTCTCGTCCTTCGAGCAAATGCACCGCTTCAGCCGTAACCAGATCGGCCCGGAATGAATCCGTAGTAACAACCGCTCGCATGCCGAGCCGACCCATAAATTGGTCAATCTTCGGATCATAGCTGACGGCAGCCATTGGCACGTATTGAGAAGCGGCATAGATCAGGGAATGCAGTCTCATTCCGATCAGCAGATCGCATGCAGCCGTCTCCGCGAGCATCTGCTGAGGATCAACAATGCCCTCAGCAAGCTGCACGGAATCGCCGCTTGCCCCCAGCCGCTTCATCTCGTCCATGACATATCGGGAAGCCTCATGATCATGCGGCTCATGAAACGGGAGAAACCGCACGATACACGCTCTTGCGTTCATCAGCTTGGCCAGCGCCGCAGCCATGCCGAGCAAATCTGCCCGATCCTTGCGCCAGAAGCGAACCGATACGCCGACAACAGGCAGCTGCCCTTCCTCCCTCTTCGTTCCGCTGTATGTCTTGGGCAGCGGAAGCCCCATAACCGGATCAGGTACGACATCGATTCGCGATAGCGGCAGCCCGATGGCCGCAAGCAGCTGTGCCGATTCCTGGTCACGGACCGACAGATAGCGGCATTTCGCCAATACCGCACGAATCATCGGATCGAACAGCCTGCGTGCCACAGGACCAACGCCTTGTGCGTACATGAAGGTTGGCTTGCCAAGCCACTGCGCCAGTTGAATTACTCCTAAATAATATGGAATCGTCTTGATCCCTGTCACGTCCTGAAGCAAGCTTCCGCCGCCGCTGATCAAACCATCACTTCCGCGCAGCGCATGGAACACCTCGCGCGGCCGCATGCGGTGAACGGCCTCTACCCCATACATACGGCTCGTCAGCTCAGGCTGAATCGATAGAACAACAGGTTCGATTCGAACCCCTGCCTGTTCCCCCTGCTCTTCCAAAGCTGCCAGGATCGAACGGAGCACTGCCTCGTCTCCGCTGTTGCCAAATCCATAGTACCCTGAAATTACGATTCTTTGGCGAGCGCCTGCCATAGCTTCCATCCTTTCGTTGCGAGACGCGTTCCCGCCTCCCATACCCCAATCAGGAGCAAGCCGAACAGGATGCCGAGCCCCGCGCCCAATACGTCGCGAACAGCCGAAATCCAGAGCGGAGTATGAAGATGCGCGAATGTATCGACAATCGACAGCTGGCCGATCACGCCAACCAGCATCACAAACAGAGCTGCCCGGTATTTCAGAGCCACGTAGATGCCGAGCAGGAAAAGCGGATGCGACAGCAGGAATTCCTTCGTCCTCGGACGTACGCCGAACGTATCCTCCAGCAGCAGCCGGAACATGCGCTCATATGGCGATACGGTCGCGCTGTTGCCTGTTCGAGTCAAATAATAAACGACAACTGCGCCGATCACGGCGGCTGCAATCACCCACAAGACCGTCACCTTCGTCTGCAAGAGCTGCTTGAAGCCTGCAGCCCCGCGAAGTCCGACGACGTTCGTGTAGAGCAGCACATACAGGCCCGCCAGCACAATCGGCACAAGATGCAGCACGGTTACGCCACGGAACTGATCCAGCACGTAATAATATTTCGGATGGGTCAGCAGACCGACGATATAGAAAATGCCTGCAGCCGAAATTGCCAGTGTAACCCCGAATACGCGGAGACTGAAGCCGAATCGGGAGGTAAAGCCCGCAAGCTTGCCGTGTGATTTCTCCACACGCTGGAACGCCCAGATCATCGCAAGCGTCGGAGCCGCGATAGAAGCACCAAGGGCCAAGCCCTGCGTCGCCATAGACTCCGAGAGAACCAGCAAGCCAGCCGAACCGGCGGCAAGCAATCCGAATGCAGCCAATGTCAACGGCGGCGCAAACGCGCCCACTAGCATCGCGATCAGCGCAGCGGCTCCTGCGACCACAACAGCCTTCAATGCCGTCATCCAGCCGGCATGCGTAATGCGGAACGGCTCCGGGACGCCAATCGTAAAGCCCTCACCCTTAATCTTCGCAACTGCTCCGTCCGGTCCGCCGAGCCCCTTGTAGATGTTGTCCAGCGTATCGATCATGCCGGCTTTATCCGGCTCGCGCGCGATCCGGGTGTTGACATAGATCATGCGAATATTCCGATCGGTGACGGCCAGCTCGAACCGGCTCGCCATAACCTCCGGAGCGATATTGGATTCGCGGTCCGGCAAAGAATGCAGGCGGACGACGTTATATTTGGTCAAATAAGCGAGAGTGTTCAAGCCTTTTTGCGGCACTTGCTCGATAGCGACGAGTCCCATGCCATATTTGTTCATAAGTTCGGCCATCGTGTTCAGCGACTTCAATTCCTCCTGGTCCGCTGTTCCCGTTACATTCCGCCCGTCAAAAATAATTCGGTTAACGCCATTTTCCTTCAGCGTCTTCAGCATGGCTTCCATTCGAGCAGGGTCGAACGGCTGCCGCATATCGCTCAGTCTTGCGACGATATGAAAGCCCTGATTGCGCAGCTCACGCATTGTAAAAGGATCGGGGGTCAGAAGCACCGAGTTCGCTTCCTCCCGCGCCATACCGATCTTGAGACCTCTCGTTCCCTTGAAGCTCCAAGGCTCGATCTTCACATTCAAGCCCTCGAAGCCCTTCTCGATAAAACGGAACAGCTCCTGCTCGCTCCCGCCGGGGTTATCCGATAGCAGCACATAGGTCGCATTCTCCGCCGGATTCACCGCCATGCCGGTCAACACTGCTGCGTCGTTCGCGGAGAACACCTTGATTCTGCGGCTCAAGTCCAGTTCGACCAAGGTCGCCTCGTATAGAGACATGCCATTCACGCCGGCTTCCTTCAGCTTCTTCAGATGTTCAGCGACAAACTCGGCGCGATTCGGTCGATACGCCGCCACCTCAAGCAATCGCCTGTAATCAAATACGATGGAAACCGTCTTGCTGGATTGCTCAGCCTGATGGCGCACAAAAGCCAGAGGCAGCGAGGCAAGAATGCCCAGCACCACCAGCAGCCGCAGCGCAACGCCGAATTTCCGATTCCACTGCCCATACTTTCGAAGCAAATCGAACATCTCCCTAACTGTTTGTTTTACGTATCGATTTGAGCCATTACATCCTGAACGAGGCGATTCACCGCCGCTTGCGCCCCGGCTCCGTCAGACGCACAGACACCGAAATAAAACTTAATCTTCGGCTCCGTTCCGGAAGGACGCAGGCATACCCAGCTGCCGTCTTCCAGCACATATTTGAGCACGTTCTCCGCAGGCAATCCGTCGATCCCCTTCAAGTAATCGACAAACTGCGCAACCCGATGACCGCCCAGCTCGGAACGCGGATTTGTTCGCCAATCGTTCATGATCGACTGGATACGCTCCATCCCGTCCTTGCCCTTCATCGTACGAGACTGAAGCGCCTCGAGATAATACCCGTGCCGCTTGTAGAGCGATTCCAGTACGTCGTTCAGCGTCAATCCGCGGTTCTTGTAGTACGCCGCCGCTTCGCAAATGAGCATCGAAGCGATAACGGCATCTTTATCTCTCGCATACGTCCCCGCCAAATACCCGTAGCTTTCCTCATATCCGAATACGAACGAATGAGAGCCGTCTTGCTCGAACTGCGTCATTTTTTCCCCGATATATTTGAAGCCCGTCAGCGTGTTCAGCACCGATGCACCATAATGCTTCGCGATGACAGCGCCCAGCTCGCTGGTCACAATCGTCTTGATAACGACCGGATTATCCGGCAAACCGCCCGACTGCTGCAATCGACTGCACAAATATTCGACCAGGATCGCACCGCTCTGGTTGCCGGACAGCACGACAAACTCCCCGTTTCCGTTGCGAACAACGGCGCCCATCCGGTCGCAATCCGGATCCGTTCCGATTACGATATCGGCACCCACCTGCTCCGCCAGTGCGATCGCAAGCTTGAACGCATCGCGCTCCTCCGGGTTGGGAGAGGCGACGGTGGTGAAATTCGCATCCGGCAGCTCCTGCTCCGCGACAATATGTACATTCGTTATCCCAATCCGATCGAGAGCTGCGCGCACCGGCAAATTGCCCGAACCGTGCAGGGGTGTATAGACGACCGTACAGCCAGCCGCTTCCGCTACCGTAAGCCCGGGGCTCACCGCCGTCACAGCAGCCAGATAGGCCTCGTCAACCTCGTCGCCCAGCTTGTGCAGCAGCCCGGCTTTCACCGCTTCCGCTTCCGCAAGACGCTTCACCGAGCTAAAGCCAGCAACGCCCTGAATCCGCCGAATAACCGCTTCCGCCTCGTCCGGCACCAGCTGTCCGCCATCGGCGCCGTATACCTTATAGCCGTTATATTCCGGCGGATTGTGGCTTGCAGTTACAACGATCCCCGCGCTTGCACCCAAATATCGAACAGCGAACGACAGCTCCGGCGTAGGTCGCAGCGAATCGAACACATAGGCGCGGATTCCGTTCCCCGCCAACACAAGCGCCGCCTCCAGCGCAAATTCGGGAGATTGATGGCGGGAATCGTATGCGATCGCTACGGAAGGCGCTTCCGACCGGCCGTTTCCGACACCAACACCGGCACCAGCGCCGGCAAGCAAATGCTCGGCGAGCCCTTGCGTCGCCTTGCCCACCGTATAGCGATTCATCCGATTCGTACCGGCGCCGATTACACCGCGCAGACCGCCTGTTCCAAACTCCAGCTCCCGGTAAAAGCGGTCCTCGATCTCCTTCGGATGATCCTGCAACGCTCTAAGCTCCTGCTTGGTCGCTTCGTCGATCGCCGGATCCTGCAGCCACGCCTCATACGCCGTCATATGAACAAGATTTGCTTCCATGCGTTCGTTCATCCTCTCCCGATCTGTTTATTCGGATTTCTGCGTTTCCGGTTCCACTAGTGCAAACATAAGCTCGCCTTCGGCCACAACCTTGCCGTCAACTGTTGCGACGCCAGTCCCCTTTCCGATCATCCCCTTCAGACGGGTGATCGTTACCTCCAGACGGAGCGTATCCCCGGGAACAACCTGTCCGCGGAAGCGAACACCGTCAATCCCGGCAAACATACCGATCTTGCCCCGATTGCTCTCCACTGCCAGCATCGCCGCCGCGCCCACCTGGGCAAGCGCTTCGATGATCAATACGCCCGGCATAACCGGGAACCCCGGAAAATGACCTGCGAAAAAAGGTTCGTTCACCGTCACATTTTTCAGTCCGACAGCTCGAACGCCCTCCTCCAGCTCCAGAATGCGATCCACCAGAAGAAATGGATGGCGATGCGGGATCAATTCTTGAATTTGTGATACATTCAGCATGTTTGATGCCCTCCTATACGGTATAAATCAAAGGTGCTTGCGGATAATAGTACCATCCTTCGCGATCTGCAGACGCGAGGGTTGAGATAAGGGAGCATACCGGCACACGAAAGCTTCATCTTACCTGCCGGTATGCTCTTTTTCTATGCCATTGAGTGCTCGAAAATGAAGAACGTAATTCCACGAGGTTACGAAGGAGAACGCGATGACGATCCAGAGCGCTTCCAGCGCATAAGGCGCATCGGCAAACAGCAAAAGCA
>JBEPYM010000179.1:0-6566 GCA_041641375.1 Paenibacillus sp. | reverse complement strand
CAAGACAAGTACTGGTTCTCCGACATGCCGTTCGCAATCAGTGGAAAAATGAATTGTACATCTACAGGAAGCCTCATGCCGAACACCCCTTGCCAGGTGACCCGCAAAATATGGATATTATTATAAAATACCCGTTCGACTTGGTCGTGTCGAGAAAAACTTTACCGAAGTACCTTCACGTTGAGCAACACTATGATTTGCTCATTTTAATTGTGTTTAAACGAAATAAGCAGTACCAATTAAAATTTTCTAGTGCTGTACACACACCGAGTAATTCATGCAACCGCGCAGCATCCGCAAAAAATAAGAACGCTCTTACGGTCATGAACTAGACCGAAGCGTTCCTTAAACTCGCATATCATTGGTTAGTCAAAATCATACCGTTGTTCTTTCCAAGGGTCGCCGTACATATGATAGCCGTTCCGCTCCCAGAAGCCCGGCTTATCCTTCGCCATAAATTCAATGCCGCGCAGCCACTTCGCGCTCTTCCAGAAGTACAGATGCGGCACCACCATGCGCACCGGCCAGCCATGCTCCGGAGACAGTACTTCGCCATTATGCTTCGTCGCTAGGAATGACGTCTCGGCGAGGAAATCCTCGATCGGCAAATTCGTCGACCAGCCATGCTCGGCGTGAAGCATCACGTACTTCGCTTCCGGCAGCGGCTTCACGTGCTGCATCAGCGTGCTTACCGCCACGCCCTCCCACGTATTCCCCAGCTTCGACCATGTCGTCACGCAGTGGATGTCGTTCTTGAATTCCGTTCGCGGCAGCTTGTTGAACTCACTGTACGTCCACGTCACCGGCTGCTCGACGAGTCCGACCACCTTGAGGTCCCACTTGCTCATGTCGTTGTAATAAGGTACACTGCCGTAATGCAGCACCGGCCAGCCCTCCGTTACCGTCTGTCCCGGCGGCACCCGATCTTTCGACATATCGGACATATCGCTATCCCTCGCTTTTTATCGGCTTCTCGCTTCAGTATACCCTTTTTCCATTACCTTGAAAAATTCAGAAGCATCCGGCGTCCGAACACAACAAGCAGCATCAGCGCCGCCCCGGTAGCACCAATGATGCCGTATCCCGCGATCCAGGCTGGAGCGCCTGCCGCCGACTGAAACAGATAACCGCCCAGGAGCGGACCCAGAAAGCCCGTTATGCCGCTGAGCGCAGAGAATACGGCAATGTACATCGGACGCTCGGACTTGGGCGTATCGCCAACGATAAAGTTAAAGGCAAGCAGCTGGTAACCGCCGAGCCCGAAGCCAAGAAGCATATGTGCAAAAAACAGCACCGGAATGACCGGGAACAACAAACAGGTGAGCCACAGGAGACAGGAGGCCGCGATAATAGGCAGAGTCCAGAACAGCAACGTTCTTGTCGGGTACCTCATGTTCCAGTTCCCCCACAAATAATAGCCGATCATCATCGCTACCATCTGAACGGTCGTCAGCGCCGATACCCAGCTGTAGCCGATCTGTATAACATCCAGCATCACATAGGAGAACAGCGGGACCGTCACGTTCTGGATCAGTACGAATACTGCGATAAACAGCGCAGCCCGTATGAAGGTTCGATCCTTCAGGGGGGCTGCTAGCATTCCCATTTTGCTGCTGGAGCTCGAAGCTTCGAAGGGCGGATTCGTGTACAGCAAGTAGCCGTGGAAATTCAAGCCCGTAGCCACTGCGGCAATGATGAAAAGGATAGAAAAACCCTCCATACCCGGATACGATTCCATAATTTGACCGGATATCAGGAGCACGATGCTGCCGATCGCCCAGCACACCGCATTGCGTATGCCGAAATATCGGCCGCGCAGCTTGCCGGGAACCATATCCGAAATAAGTGACGACCACACGACGCCACCGGTTGACGCCAGCATGAAGGACATGCTGTACAAGAGAAAATAAACCGGAATCCACCATTCCTTCGGTACCACGAAAGGAATAAGTCCAGTCAGCAGCCACAGAACGCGATGCGTCGTGCCTAACAACGTAAGCGCGAGCTTGCGGTTTTGAAATTTTTGCATATAAAAAGCCGCGACGATCTGAAGCGTGTTCGCCAGCGGTTGAATGGCCAGCGCCAAACCGATCTGCTGCGAGCTCGCCCCGAGCCACAGCAAATAGCCGGTCAGAAAAGGTCCGCCGATCGCATTCATCACGATCAATGCAGTAATCCCTTCATAAGTTCCGGCATACAGTCCTCTCCGCATTTCGGAAATTCGTCTGGGTGTCCTTAGCTTGAAAGAAAGTGATGTGGAAGGCATAAGCCTTTGCTCCGTTCTTCGCTATGCCTCACTTGCCAGGAAGCGAAGCAGCGTTCTTGTCATTGCGCCTGTTCCCCCGACAGGGTCGACGCCGCGCGCGGACCACAGCCAGGCTGTTCCACCTGTGTCCAGATGCAGCCAAGGCGTTTCCTCTGCGAATGTGCCGATAAAGAGCCCTGCCGTAATAACCGCCCCCCACTTATCGGGGGACGTTGCATTCTTCACATCTGCCGTCTTGCTCTCCAGCTTCTCCCAAAATTCGGGATACGCGGGCAGCGGCCACAGACGTTCGCCCGCTGCTTCCGCCGCTTGCAGCATACGCCTCTGCAGGTCATCGTCATTGCCGACAGCGGCCGTCGCGATATCGGCGAGCGCAACGAGCACAGAGCCAGTGAGCGTAGCCACGTCGATGATGCGTGATGCGCCGAGTTCCTTCGCGTAGGTAATACCGTCCGCAAGCACGATGCGGCCTTCCGCATCTGTGTTCAGCACCTCAATCGTGCGGCCGCTGTAGGAGCGGATCATGTCGCCGGGCTTGTAGGCGTTGCCGGAGGGCATATTCTCAGCGGCAGGAATGACGCATACGAGATTAACCGGCAGCTTCCGCTCTGCAACCGCCGCAACCGTCGCAAGCAGTACCGCCGCTCCTCCCATATCGCTGATCATCTCTTCCATGCCCGATGCCGGCTTGATGGAAATCCCGCCGGTATCGAACGTAATGCCTTTGCCGACCAAACCGGTAATCTTCTCACCGCCCCAGCTTTCGCAGCCCTGGTAACGCAGCACGATCATACAAGGCTCGTTCACGCTGCCTTGCCCGACCGCAAGCAGTCCGCCCATACCAATCCGTTCCAGCTCTGGACGCTCCAGCACGCTGCAGTCAAGCCCGTATCGGCTCGCCAGCGACCGCGCCTCCTCCGCCAGGTTCGCCGGCGTCAGCTTGTTGCCCGGCGCATTCGTCAGGTCGCGAGCATAATTGACGGCGTCCGCGGCAAGGTGTGCTTCGCGCATCGCCGCAAGCTGAAGGTCATCGCCGCCCGGGAGCGTAATAGTGCTCACGAGCACTTTGCTCGCTCTCGCGCTGCCCCGCTTGAACGTCTCCGGCTGGTACGAAGCGAGCACAATGCCCTCCGTGGCGGCATAAGCCGCTTCTACAGCGGACAGCTCCGGCGGCTGTGCATCCTCCGCGATCAGGACAGCGACATGCGTCGCCTGCTCTTGAACGGCTGCGCGCGTTGCCGCTGCCGCCGCAAGCCGGATCGCATCGGCCGGCGACGTATTTCTGCGCGTCGTGCCTGCGGCAATGACAAGCTGATAGGGGCGGCCGCTGCCGTATAGCAGGTAAAGCCGTGTCTCCTCCAGCTTGCCGCTGAAACGACCGTCGCTGCTGTCCTGCTTGAATGCTTCAGCCGCCTCCGGCGCCGCTGCCGCCGCTTCGACCGGCCAGACGCCCCCGGTCAGCACCAGCAGCGCCGTGCGTTCGCCATTCGCTGCGAGATTAGTGTCAAGATGGATGTTTGTTTGCCATGTCCAATGCATAAGACACCTTCTTCAGTTTATCGATAGTAGGAGGCCGATTCCTGAACGACCCGCTGCATCGGAAGCTGGTACGGGCATACGGCTTCGCACAGTGGCTTCTCCTTGCAGGGCTCATAATCGGCGCACGACAATATTTTTTCCTTCTGCTTCTCGTAGAATCCACGACCTCGCGGCAGCAAGCCGAATTTCTCACGCACGCGGCTCGAGATCATGATGTCGGGAATCGTCACACCAACCGGGCAGCTGCAGTAATTACAGCGCCTGCAGTCATGCGCGCCAAGCTCCTCCGCCAAAGCTTCCAGCTCCAGACGTTCCTCGTCCTGCACCTCTCGCTTGAATGCGGCCAAGTTCATTTTGACTTCGTCAATGCTGACCATTCCGGAGATGATCGTATCGACATCCTGACTATACGGATACCGCATCGCCTTATCCACCGGCTGCACAAAACCGCCCGACAGCGGCTTCATCGCCGTCTTCGCCATACCGAGCTCGGTGGCGGCGGGAATCAGCTCGTCAAGCGCGAACGGCTGGACCAGGCTCAGATGAAACAGCACCTGATCGAATTTCCACTTGCGAATCCATTTTGTAAGCAGATCCGGTCGATGTCCCGTAATCCCGACAAAACGAACGTATCCCTTCTCCTTCATCTCCATCGCTGCCCGATAAGCGCCATCCTCGCTCATGATTTGCTTGATTTCGTCCACTTTGTTCACGTAGTGAATTTGCAGGAGATCGATGCGGTCCGTCTTCATCCGCTGAAGGCTGCGCTCGATTTCACGTTTAGCGCCGCTATATTCGCGGACCGCTGTTTTGGTGGCGAGAAAAAAGTCTTGCCTGCGATGAGAGATGCATTCCCCGATTATTTCTTCGCTGTTCCGATAAGCCGCCGCTGTATCGATATAGTTAATGCCATGATCAATGGCATAGTTAAGCGTTTCTCGCGCTTGCTCCAGAGGAACCCCGGGCAGGTTCATCGCGCCGAATCCGAGCGCCGATGTTTTCCATCCGGTCTGTCCAAAATTGCGGTATCTCATTGTATAAGCGCACTCTCCTTTATTCGATGTCGCTCAACGTGTGGCACTCCCGGTTACCATAAACAAGAAAGCGCTTGGAGTCCAAGCGCCTTGTGATAGCTCTACCTATTCCTTATTATAAAGTTTTGGCCAGATCCGTCAATGACTCCGCAGAGGATGCCACCTGATTCGCGGCACCGCTGATTTCCTCCAACACTCTGGATACCGAGCCGACTTCGCCTTCAATACGGCTGTTGAACTCACGAATTTTCACGACATCATTGACGATTTCAGCGAAGAAATGGTTGGTTTCGTCCATATAGGTTGCCGCTTCCGCGACCTTCTTTACAAGCTCGGGGATATCCCGGGATACGACGCGGATTTGACGGTTCGTGCCGTCTATCAATTCCGCTACGCCGGATACGGCCTCTTTCGTTTGCTCCGCGAGCTTCTTGACCTCACCTGCGACAACCGCGAAGCCCTTGCCCTGCTCCCCAGCTCTTGCCGCCTCGATCGAAGCATTCAACGACAGTAAATTCGTCTGATCGGCAATCGCCTTGACAATCTCGACGACCTCCCGAATTTGTCCGGCAATCTCGCGAAGCTCCTGAATTTCGTGCTCCACCTGCGAAATTCCTTGCTTCACGCGGCTCAATTCTTCACTTTGCTCGGTCAAGCGCTCCTGGCCGTCCATCGTCCGGCGTTCGATGCTTTCGGAGATGGTGGTCACATCCTTGGCAAATGCAACGATTTCGGCCGTCTGTGCATTCAACTCCTGCAGGGATGCGCTGCTTTCCTCCGAGATTGCAAGCAGCTCCTGCGAGCTGATGTTCACCCGGTCGCGCGCAAGCTGCTTCTCTTCAACACGCTGCGCCCGTTCTTCTTCGATCGCTTGATCGTATGCTTCCAGCACGAGCTGCTGCTCGATGTTCATCACCTTGCTGACGGCCGATAACGCTGCATGGTACTCCTCCTTCGAGGCGAGGTGCTGGGCGAGCAAATTTGCGATCGTATTCAGCAAATCCTGAAACGCGCACATATACCACTTCGGGCGTAGGCCAATTCTCAAATGTACACGGGCAATGTGAAAACGTTTCTCGATGAATTCGTGATCCAGCTTGCCGTCAAACATCTCTGCAATATGAACAGTCAGCGTTTGCTTCAATCTTTCGACGGCGCTGTGATTGTTGATAATCGCCTGGAGAGATGGCTCCAGCTCCAGGTTTTTGTAGAAACGGTCGACAATCAGCTTGATGTTGGATTCGATGAATGGCTTGAGCGATTTCATGATGGCTAAATCCGATCTGGTCAGCTGAATCATCTGAATTTGCTTCTCAAGATCGGACCCTGCAGGCGGAGCGAGTACGGTGTCCTGTTTAGAAACAAGAGCAACGCTTGTACCGCCTGATTTTTTGTCAAACCATTTCATTGAGCATTTCCTCCTATATAGTAGCTTCACCCACAAAAGTCATTGACATCATTTCGACAAGATTCTGTATAATTCCTTCCTATTTTCCGAGGTTTCCGGGCAATATTTATTAGCGTTAATAAAAACACGATTCACAGCGTCTTTGGGATACAACCTCTTGGCCAGCATGTAAAAGCTAGTCGGTAGCAAAATGTTACCATCCCACCTCAAATAGGACGGAAAAGTGCGGATGTAGTAGCAAAATGAGGCTGTCGATTAAATGTGGAAAAGTCAGTCTATTGGTAGGTTAAGTGTTTAGATAATCGGTTAAAATCGACCG
>JBEPYM010000178.1:0-6636 GCA_041641375.1 Paenibacillus sp. | reverse complement strand
GACATTAATCAATGAGGACAGATTTCGAAAAAAGTGGACCGAAAGGGGAGATTTGTACGATTTCTCACTCAAAATAACGAATAAGAACTCATACAGTGGGATTTTATACATTTTCTCATACAAAAACTCAAGATCAAATCTCAAGTAGGGAGATTTTGTACGACGTAATGTACAAAATGAGTCGAAATGGGGCTGTGATGCAGGATTTTGTACGATGAATCATACAAGAGAGATCAGGGGAGGATCATCATGAGCGAGTTCCGCTAACAGATAACGTTCGTTGAACGAAACTGAAGCGACAGTCTAGGACGACATGTTCTTGTCCTTGGCTGCCGCCGCTTCCATTTCCAGGCTCATTCTGAAGGTGACGGATTCCCAACTCCAAAACCACGTCGAATTAAAAACTCCAGTCTGTACTTTATTCTTTGCACCTCCATTACCGGTGGGACGGGGAGTAAACCAGGTTCTTCCTTAACCGATACTGATGCGGTGACGTACCTGTATGTGCGCGAAATACACGGTGAAAATGCTTCACATCGCTGTACCCGCAAGATTCTGCAATGTGCGGCACTTTTAACGAGGTTTCCCGCAGCAGCTTGCAAGCCAGCTCTACCCGCTCCCCCTGCAAGCAAGCCAGGAAGGTCGTACCCATAAACTTCCTATATAACCGGAACAAGCGTGAGGGATCCATTCCAACCTGAGCGGCGACCTCTGCAGCAGTCAGCTTAGGCTGGGACAGTCTCTCCCGCATAATGCGCAGCGAATATTCAAACTGCTGCTCCGACGATCTTTGGCTCGCTTGTTCTGGCGCTACTCCGGTATGTAGCAGCTCCATTCGCCCGATCAGCTCAAGGACTTGGCCATACATACGTGTATCATACGCCGGACGCCGGAGCTGAAATTCCTCAAAGAGATGTAGAAACAGCCGATGAATGCCGCCATCCAAATCCCTTAGTCGAAGCCAATCCCCATCCTTGCCGGTCAACACATGGACAATATTCTGCGGAAGCGGTGCAGCTCTGCCGATTTGACCAATCCATTCGGGTAAGATCAAGCAATTGTATACGATAAAAGGATGCTTGTCTTCCGGAGACGACGGTCGAAACACATGAGTAGTGCCCTGCTGAAGAATAAATAGATCCCCTCTGGTCGAAGCCATAGGCTTCCCATTTATATAGTGTGCACCCTTGCCCTCCGCTACATAGTTACATTCTATGAAATCATGGGCATGCAGTGCCGTGGTGTACGATTCCGCAACCCGGTTGACATAGAAGGGAAGATCTGAAGGAAAAAACTGCTCTCTGTTCAATGTAATCATGCATCATAACCTCCCTCTCCATTATGATGGTTAACCCCCCTTTTTCGCAAGGATTGACCCATTTTTTCTCGACCAATCTGATTATACTGAGGATATATCTTGTCACAAGGATGGTGGAAGCGCATGTTGATCAGCCATGTAACCGTCGAGTACCGTACGAACCCAATTGGATTGGGGGTTCAACGCCCGCGATTCAGTTGGCGCATCGAAGCAGTTGAACGTAACGTGAAGCAGCTCGCCTATCACATACAGACGTCCGTCGAGGACAGCGGCTGGGGACATGAATCCTGGGACTCAGGCTGGGTACAATCGGATCAATCCGTGCTGGTTGAGTATGACGGTCCGGCGCTGCAATCTGGAACACGTTACCGGGTTCGCATTCGAATCCAGGATCATCAGGGCCGAACGAGCGAATGGAACGACAGCGCATGGTGGATGACAGGAAAGCTTGATCTCGCGGATTGGGCGGAGCCTCAATGGATCGCAGCCAGTGTAGAGTCGGACGCATCACCCATGCTGCGGCGCTCCTTCCATGCGACAAAACCGATTGCCGGTGCCATCGTATTCGTCTCCGCACTGGGGCTTTATGAGCTCGAACTGAACGGCACACGTGTCGGGAATGATCTGTTCACTCCTGGCTGGACGAGTTATGAAAATCGACTGCAAACCCAAACCTACGACGTCACGAATCAAGTACACGAAGGCGAGAATGTACTGGGCGCACTGCTCGCTAACGGGTGGTACAAAGGTTACTTAGGCTGGAAAAATGGGAACGAGCATTATGGAAACCGCCGGGCGCTCTTACTTGAGCTGGAGCTTCGATATCGGGACGGCAGCGTAGAACGGGTTGTCAGCGACTCGCAATGGAGTTGGCAGACAAGCGCAATTCAATATGCAGAGCTGTACCACGGCGAGACGTATGACGCCAGACTGGAGCGTCCTGGTTGGAGCAACCCGGGGTATTCCGCGTCTGACTGGCTGCCGGTTGACCTGATTGAACGCGACAAGCACATTCTCGTTCCGCAAGAAAATATGCCATGCAGGGTCACCAAGGAAATACACCCTCAACAATTCATGATCGCTCCGAACGGTGACCGTATTTTGGATTTTGGACAAAATATGGTTGGCTGGGTTCAATTTACGGTAGAAGCGGGTCAGCCTGGCGATGAAGTCATTCTCGAGCATGCCGAAGTGCTGGACAGCGATGGAAATTTCTACACCGCAAACCTGCGTTCCGCACGCCAAACCATTCGTTACATGTGCAAGGGACTGCAGAGCGAGACATGGCAGCCGCGGTTTACGTTCCAGGGCTTTCGATATGTCCGCGTGGTCCGGTATCCGGGGGAATTACGCACCTCCTGTTTTTTAGGCAAGGTCATTCACAGTGATCTCGAACAAACCGGAAGCTTTGCATGCTCCAATCCACTTGTGAATCAGCTGCAACTCAATATCGTCTGGGGTCAACGCGGCAACTTTCTCGATGTGCCCACCGATTGCCCGCAGCGGGACGAACGGTTAGGCTGGACGGGGGACGCTCAAGTATTTATCCGGACGGCTGCATTCAATATGCAGGTTGCTCCCTTCTTCACCAAGTGGCTGCGCGATTTGAAGGCAGAGCAGCGGCCTGACGGAGGGGTGCCGCATTTTATTCCGGATGTACCGGGATTGGATCGCAATCATTCCTCCGCAGCCTGGGGCGACGCGGCAGTCATCTGTCCATGGACGATGTATCTCAGTTATGGCGACAAACGGCTTCTGGCCGAGCAGTACCACAGTATGAAAAGCTGGGTGGACTATATACACAGCCAAGGCGACGACCCGTTGCTGTGGAACACGGGCATTCACTTCGGCGATTGGCTGGCAATGGATGCTATGGAAGGTACTCGTGTAGGCTTCACCCCTAGTGATTTGATCGCGACTTCGTTCTATGCCTATTCCACATCGATTGTCAGCAAGGCGGCGGCTGTTCTGGGTCGTCATGAGGAAGCGGCCGAATACGCCAAGCTTCACCAGCTTATCGCCGCGCGATTCCGCCATGAATTCGTGACGCCCTCCGGGCGAATCGCCGCCCCGACGCAAACCGCACATGTACTTCCGCTTATGTTCGGGCTCGTAGAGGGCGATTCGAAGCGACGTATCGCCAGTGATCTGGCTCGTATGATACGCGACAATGGGGATAAGCTGACTACCGGATTCGTGGGCACACCGTACCTATGTTATGTATTGTCGGAGAATGGCGAGCTGGAGCTGGCCTACAAGCTGCTGCAGCAGGAGCAGTTCCCTTCCTGGCTGTTCTCCATTCGTATGGGAGCAACAACGATCTGGGAGCATTGGGACAGTATCAAGGAGGATGGCAGCTTCTGGAGCGACTCGATGAATTCATGCAATCATTATGCCTATGGAGCTGTCGGCGAATGGATGTATCGCGTAGTCGCCGGAATAGATCTGGATGAGGGGGAGCCTGGGTACAAACGAATTCGCATTCAGCCCCGACCCGGCGGAGGACTGACCTATGCGAATGCTGAATATGTGTCCATGTATGGAGCGATCCGTTCCAGCTGGAAGCTTCAGGAAGGCCGCCTGTATGTGGATATGACAATACCGCCAAATACAAGTGCCATTGTGGTATTGCCTCATGCAAGACTGGAGCAGGTCACAGAAAGCGGAGTAGACGTAACCGACGTGCAAGGGCTCACCCAGCCTATACAGGGAGACAATTACACTCGCTTCGAGCTGGCATCCGGCACCTATTCGTTCCGTTATCCCTATTAATGGAGTGGGGGGCAGAAAGCCCCCCTTCTCTTTCATCGCTATACACGCATTCGGGGCTGCGGTTATGGCAAGTATTCCCTCCTCTACTCGATTTCTTACCAAATCCCGTAGCCAGGATAGCCGAAGCCCGCGCCATACGGGTAGGCACCGGGGAAGCCTGCACCATACGGGTAACCCCCATAGGCCCCGAACGCTCCAAAGCCGGGAGTAGCCAGCGCGCCTAAGCCGGCACCTGCGGCAGCCCCTAAGCCCGCGCCAAGTGCGATCGGCAAAAACAGCTTAATCTTCACCGGCTTCTCCTTGGCGGAGTGCGGTTGAACAATCATGTATTTTCCACGTACTTGTACGATTTTCCCATTCTTGACTACTCCATTCTTGCCGGCATAACGAATGTTCCGGCCTACCAGCCGATTTGCTTTGCGAGAATCTGTCATTTTGTCCTCTCCTCTCGATCAAACTCGTATCGCCAGTCATAACGCCTGGCCTCCTTCAGCATATGCCGAGAGGAGCGGACGGGATTGGATGGATGTCCGTTGCATGTGGAAAAATCTCACAAACGCCGTTCTGTATACATCATGTATTTTTTTATTGCTTGATGGCTTCTTTTCGGATATATATTAAACATACCCTATTGGAGGAGGCAGCAGCGGCATGAGTGCTTTGCAACGATTAAAGGTGAGCGGGAACAGACGGTTCCTCGTGCATGATGACGGATCCCCATTTTTCTGGCTTGGCGACACCGCCTGGGAGCTGTTTCACAAGCTGAATCGGGAAGAGGTGGCAGCCTATTTGCGCAACCGTGCGAACAAGGGCTTCAACGTCATCCAGGCTGTCGCGCTGGCGGAGCTGGAAGGACTAACGACGCCGAACACATACGGCAGATTTCCATTGAAGAAGAACGAGTCGGGAGCATTCGATCCGGAGCTGCCGGATCTGGACGACGGCGACACCAGCTATTCCTATTGGGATCACGTAGACGATACAATACGAACAGCGGCGGAGCTTGGACTTTACATCGCCCTTCTACCGACCTGGGGAGATAAATACAATTTAATGTGGGGCAAAGGTCCGGAGATTTTCACGAAGAATAATGCATATACGTTTGGAAAATGGCTGGGAGAACGATACCGGGATGCGACGAACATCATTTGGGTGCTGGGCGGAGATAGGCCGCTGCATACACGCAAGCATATTGAGATCGTTCACGCGATGGCCGAGGGGGTGCGCGAAGGCGATGAAGGCAGCCACCTGATGACCTTCCATCCGATGGGCAATCAGTCTTCCTCGATCCATGTCCATGAGGAGGAATGGCTCGACTTCAACATGATCCAAACCGGTCATCAGTTGGCCAATCGCAATAGCTATGTCAAGGTTGAAGAGGATTACCGACGGACGCCTGTTAAGCCGGTGATCGATGCAGAGCCATGCTACGAGGATCATCCTGTCAGCTTTAAATCGGAGAACGGATTTTTCGACCCGCACGATGTACGCCGGGCCGCCTATTATGCGATATTGTCAGGTGCATGCGGGCACACGTATGGGCATCATTCCATCTGGTCCATGACCAAGGAGCCGACGGACTACTTCATCATGACGTGGCAGGATGCATTGGACCGGCCGGGCGCAAACCAGATGAAGCATGTGAAAGCGCTCATGCAATCGCGGCCGTTCCTGGAGCTCGTGCCGGATCAGAGTCTGATTGCTGCAAATAAGCCGGGCGTTAACTACATGACTGCGGCACGAGGCAGCTCCTACGCGTACATCTACATTCCGCACGGTCTGCGCGCAGAGATCGAACTCGGTAAGCTGAGCGGAAGGATGGTAGCAGCGTCCTGGTATGACCCGCGCACAGGAACGTACCTGGAAGCAGGCAGCTATGCGAACGAGGGAGTCGCCACCTTCTCGCCGCCGTCAAGCGGCCGGAACGACGACTGGGTACTCGTGCTGGATAGCAAGTAGACATACCGGCCCATTCAGCCAATTGCTGAAGCGTCACCGTGTCACGAAAAGATCGGTCAATATATTCCTTGATCTGCACCAGTGTGTCAGACACTTCGTCGCTTAAACTTGTTATCGCCTTCCTCCAACAATAACATAACATCCACCACCCAGTTGAATCGGAGACGATTATACACCAGGCTTCTCATCCGGCCATACGATGCGCAACTCCAATTCGGTTGTCCAGCTTCAATATGTTGAACAATTCGCGGAGCAAGCTCACGGTCAGACTGTTATCACTACCTGATTTACGAACCATAGACAAGGTATTCTGGAGCATAAGCTCGCCTGGAGTGGGGGAGCGACATTGGAACTGTATTCTTCTAATGAAGGCCCCTACTTCATCCTACTGGAATTTTTGCCGTCTGCCGCGAGATATATGTTTATAGTTTTCAGTTTTAGCGAGCCTCATTCGATAAAAAAGCCAACAAAGGGCCCATGTCCTCTCGTTGGCTTTACATATAACTTACCGCTTCACCTTAAAAAACTCATGATACAGCTTCATCAACGCCCAATTCTCGATACGCGAGACGTACGAGCGGCTGGTC
>JBEPYM010000177.1:0-6678 GCA_041641375.1 Paenibacillus sp. | reverse complement strand
CAGATTCGAAAGTTCGACCTGCGGTCCGGGGATCTCGTATCCGGCAAATGCCGGCCGCCGAAGGAGAACGAACGCTATTTCGGGCTGCTGCATGTAGAAGCCGTGAACGGTGAGAAGCCGGATACCGCGGCAGAACGGCTGCATTTTCCCGCATTGACCCCTCTTCACCCGCAGAAGAAGATGACGCTTGAAACCTCGCCCGCTCAATTATCCACTCGAATTATGGATCTGATGGCTCCAGTAGGCTTTGGACAACGTGGACTCATTGTGGCGCCGCCGAAGGCGGGAAAGACGCTGCTCCTGAAGGAAATCGCCAACAGCATATCGACGAACTATCCGGAAGTGGAGCTGTATGTTCTGCTGATCGACGAGCGTCCGGAGGAAGTAACGGATATGCAGCGTTCGGTTAAGGGCGAGGTCGTAGCCTCTACGTTCGACGAGCTTCCGGAGAATCACATCAAGGTGGCGGAGCTTGTTCTGGAACGTGCGCTTCGTCTGGTCGAGCATAAGAAGGACGTCGTCATCCTGCTGGACAGCATCACCCGCCTTGCCCGTGCCTACAACCTGGTTATTCCGCCTTCCGGTCGCACCCTTTCGGGCGGTATCGACCCTGCTGCCTTCCACCGGCCGAAGCGTTTCTTCGGTGCGGCGCGCAACGTCGAAGAGGGCGGCAGCCTGACGATTCTCGCTACGGCGCTGATCGAAACCGGCTCGCGGATGGACGATGTCATCTATGAGGAATTCAAGGGAACGGGCAATCTGGAGCTCCATCTGGACCGCAGGCTGGCGGAGAAGCGGATTTTCCCGTCCATCGATATTCGACGTTCGGGAACTCGTCGCGAAGAGATGCTGCTGGGTAAGGAAGAGCTGGAGAAAATCTGGTTGGTTCGCAAAAATATGCAGGAAACGCATGATTTCGTGGAAGGCTTCCTGAAGAAGATGAAGGATGCCAAGACGAATCAGGAATTTCTTGCGACACTCGAGTCACCCGGCAGTACGACGAGCGGCGGCGGATCGAAGCGCGTCAAGACGCCTGCTTCCTGAGCGGCGGCATACGGAGGAACAGCATGATCAGTATGGTTTATGCGGATCGGGACGGCAACGTATTCGACGATCCCAATTGGACGGCGCTTGGGCGCAGCGGCGAATTCATTTCCGAGATTTTCGAGGATGAGCTAATTCCGCTGCCTGAAGGCGCTACGCTCGTCAGCTTGCCGGACACCGTGCCGGTTGGCATGCATCCAAAAACAGGCGACATGAAGCCTGTCGCCATGGACGGTCGCACGGCGGTCGGCGCCTTGCTGCCGCAAGGATTTACACGGCTGCTGCTGCCCGGCTACGTCAAATCCAACAAAAGCGCCACACTTCCACTCTTCGGCTATACGGCCGTCGTATGGAAGGATGGCGGGTTTCACGTCGCGGCTCTGCAATGCGATGACCCGGAGCGGTGGAATCCGCTGCAATGTGATCCGGACGAACTGGAAGCGAAGGTAGAGCATATACTTGGCGCATATCCGGAGAACCGGCTCTATCGTCACCTGTCACATTGCGCCTTGGGATACGAATGCCTGACAGCCTCCAACACCTTCCTGCAGCGGTGGGAGGGTGCGGTACCCGTCTCGTTCTCCTGTAATGCAGGCTGCTATGGCTGCATATCCGAGCAGCCGGAGGACAGCGGTTTTCCGGCTCCGCAGACACGGCTGAAGTTCAAGCCGACCGTAGATGAGGTCGTGCAAATTATGCGGGAGCATCTTCGTGCCCCGGACAGCATCATCTCCTTCGGCCAAGGCTGCGAAGGAGAACCATCCACCCAGGCGCCCACGATTATTGAAGCGATCAAGCGGGTGCGCGCCGCAACGGATATGGGGTACATTAACATCAACACGAATGCCGGCTTGAGCGATCACATTCGCGCAATCGTCGACGCGGGGCTCGATCTGATGCGGGTTTCGACGATCAGCGCACTGGACGAGCATTATAACGCGTATTACAAGCCGCGCGGCTATACGCTTGCTAATGTCGAGAAGTCGCTGACCTATGCCGCATCGCAAGGTGTGTATACGTCGATCAACTACTTGATTTTCCCCGGTGTTACCGACCGCGAGGAGGAGCTGGAAGCGATGATTGCGTTCTGTCGCAGAACCGACCTGAAGCTGATCCAGCTGCGCAACCTGAACATCGATCCTGAGCGGTATCTGGAGCTGATTCCGCAAGCGCAAAGCGAGACGGTCGGTATGAAGCAGGCTGTCGATATCCTGCGCCAGGAGCTTCCGGGTGTCGTCATTGGTTCATATACGCATGTTCCGCCTGGTCCGAAACGGGTCCTTCAGTAGGGTTGATTAATAGGCATGCAATATGCTATAATCGCAGCTGTGTCTATATACTCTGGATCCGCAGGAGATTCAGGGCTTTGAGAGGTGAAAGAGAAGATGAAAACTGAAATTCAACCGAAGTACCATGTGACGACGGTAACTTGCGCATGCGGCAACACGTTTGAAACAGGCTCGATCAAGCCGAACCTTCGCGTCGAGATTTGTTCTAACTGCCATCCGTTCTTTACCGGTAAACAGAAGTTTATCGATGTCGGCGGCCGCGTGGATAAATTTAAGAAGAAATACGGCATTTAACAGTGTAGCTTAACGCCTCCCTTGGTCAACCTAAGACCAGAAGGAGGCGTTTTTGCATGATGAGAACGAAACGGATCTGGGCGATTATCGGCATCAGTGTGCTTCTTGCATCGGGCTGCGGCAACGGGCGCAACGAATTCGACGGCACGCAGCCCTACGAGGCGGACGGATATCTCGGGCTCTCGAATTCCAACCCGAACTTGCGGACGCACACCGATCACCACAATTATGCTGCGGACGAGCTGCTGATGCGGGATGCGCTTCGCGGCTTCCCGATTGGCGAGCGCAGCACGATTTTGATCGACGGAGCCGACGCTTACGTCACGGTTCGTGTGCCGAACACGATCCGGGCGGAAGGCCGGGCCAAGCTGCTATCCGACATTGGCGCTCAGCTAAGCAGCTGGGTACCGCGGTATCGGTACCACGTAACGGCAGAGTAGCCAATTGTTGACCAAGGTTGCTATTTCAGAGGGCTTCGGCTATACTTATATTCACCGTTGGTGTTGACGCCGGGCCCTCCGCAATGGATGCCTGCGAACCCGGTCAGGTCCGGAAGGAAGCAGCCGTAAGCAGGATGTTTCATGTGCCGGAGGTTCGCCTGGTCGAGCCAGCGGTTTTCTGCTTCCATATAATCGCACATAAACCTTCATCGAAAACCGGTTAATCCGGACGATGACGGTTTTTTTATTTCATGCAGGAAATGGGAACGTCATATAGAATTGGTAATACCATAATCAGGTTCGTGTAGTGAGTCGAGTAGGGGGTTGGACGATGGCAGGACGTACCGGAATGCTGCGGATGCATCAAGAAGAGCTGTTCCGATATTTGAATGATGAATCTCGTCTTTGTTTTCTGGTCGATCAGGAGGACCGAATACATTACGTTTCAGAAGCTTCTGTCGGGAGGTGGCTGGGGTATGCATGGGACGAGCTGAACGGAAAACCGATTTCCGAGATCGTTCCCTCCTGCCGCTCGGTCGAGCTGTTTCGCAATCATGGGGATACGCGCTGCGTGCTAAAGACGAAGGATGGCCGGTCGCTGACCGCTTCCTTTGCAACCATGGAGGTGTGGGATGGGGAGTGCCAGTTGCGGCTGGTCGAGTTTTACTCGTTGCACCCGTTCGGCTGTCTCGAAATGCTGAATCCGTTCGCCCACTCCTTTATGCACGACGTGAACTTGGGCGTCCTTCTGATTAACGAAAACTATGAGCTCGCGGATATCAGCGATATGGCATGCAAGGTGCTGGCGGTTAATCGATACGATGTGCTGGGTGCGAGCGTTGATGTCCTGTTCGCCCATGTGCCGGAGGAGCATCGATTCATCGGCCGTTCGCTGCTGGACGGAGTTATTGTAAAAAATCATGCGATTTCCTGGCGGAACGACGAGGCGAAATATGATCTCATCATGGATTCCAGCGTCCTGTACGATGCAGATGGAAACAAAACAGGAGCCTATGTCATTTTTAAGGATGTATCCAATCTTCGTTCACTCGAGGAACAGGTTCAGCGCAACGACCGGCTTGCGATGATCGGACAAATTGCCGCCGGCACCGCGCATGAGATTCGCAACCCGCTCACCTCGATCAAAGGCTTCCTCCAGGTGCTGAACCGAACATTCGCCGAGCATCGATTCCACAAGGAGCAAGGGTATACAGAAATTATGCTGAGCGAAATTGACCGGATTAACGAGCTCGTCAGTGAATTTTTGCTGCTCAGCAAGCAGCGTAATATTGTATACGCACCGATCTCCATTCATGCCGTCATTCGCGATATTCTTCCGATTATCAATAATGAGGCGCTGCTGCACGGCGTTTCGGTCCACTATCAGACGTCCGGTCATTCCCGAGAGCTGATCGGTGATCGCGAGCTGCTCAAGCAGGTATTTCTGAATTTATGCAAAAATGGAATTGAAGCGATGGCCGGTGAAGGACGATTGACGATTACGGAACGCGTGGATGAGGTGCAGGAATATGTCATTGTCGACATTCATGATACGGGGCCGGGCATACCCTCTTATTTAATTGATAAAATTTTTGACCCGTTCTTTACGACGAAGGAAGAAGGCACAGGACTTGGGCTCTCGGTCTGCCAACGCATCGTGCATGACATGGGGGGAACAGTGCGTGTCGCATCCAAGGGCTTCGGCACAACCTTCACCATTTCTCTTCCATTTCAAAAGCGGGGCAACTATGTAGTATAATAGTGGGTATCGAATCTTCGCATACCGGATGTGGCGAGACGCGTTCTAGAAGCGGGGACGATTGGAGAGGATATAGGGAGAATGAATCATATTGCTCTGTATCGAAAGTGTCGGCCGCAGTCGTTCCGGGATATCGTCGGCCAGGAGCACATCACACGAACACTGCAAAATTCGCTGGCTGAGGGGCGGCTCTCGCACGCGTATTTGTTTAACGGTCCGCGCGGGACGGGGAAGACAACGGCTGCGAAGGTGTTGGCCAAGGCGGTCAACTGCGAGCGAGGACCGGCGCCGGAGCCTTGCAACGAATGTGATTCGTGTCTGCGAATCTCCTCCGGGTCCATTGTGGACGTGCAGGAGATCGATGCGGCATCAAATCGGGGAATTGAAGAGATTCGGGACTTGCGGGACAAGGTCAAATACGCGCCCACCGAGGTTCGTCGCAAGGTATACATTATAGACGAAGTTCATATGCTGACGACCGAAGCTTTCAATGCATTGCTGAAGACGCTCGAGGAGCCTCCGGAGCACGTCATGTTCATTCTGGCGACGACGGAGCCGCATAAGCTGCTTCCGACGATTATTTCCCGCTGTCAGCGGTTCGATTTTCGGCGGGTAGCGCTTGAGGAGCAGGTGGCCCGCATGAGGCGTGTCAGCGATAGCGAGGGATTCCGGGTTGACGAGGCTGCGCTGCGATATATTGCGCGGCTGTCCGACGGCGGGATGCGCGATGCGCTTAGTCTGCTCGACCAGGCTGTCAGCTACTCCGCGGATGGATTCGTTACGTTGGACAACGTTGTTCGAATGACCGGAGGGGTGGCGTCCGATCGGCTGGCCGAGCTCGCACGAGCCGTTAAGCAGCAGGATGCTGCGGCGGTGCTTGCGCTCATCGAGAATTGGATGGCTGAAGGCAAGAACGCCGACAAATGTCTGGAGCATTGCCTGGCCTTCTATCGTGATTTGCTGATGTTCAGCATGCTCCCGTCCGATTCGCCCGCTGCCGAGAAGCTGTCTCCCGAATCGCTGCAGCCGCTTGCCGGGCTTTACAGCCGCGAGGAGCTATTCGGCATTCTGGATGTGCTGAATCAATATTTGAATGAGATGAAGTATGCGGGACATCCTCGAACGATTTTGGAGATCGCGCTTCTCAAGCTATGCGGAGGCGGGCTCGGGACATCGACTGCTGCTGCGGGTAACAGTGCTTCAGACGGTCATGTTGGAGTTGATGTAGCAGCTTTGGTCGCTCGGATAGCCAAGCTCGAAGAGCGAATTGCCGTGCTCAGTCAGGCGGGAGGGCAGACGGGCGGTGGAGCGGGAGTCGCTGCGCCGACACAGACTCGCAGTACGCCTTCTCCCGCTGCTCCTCGAAAGATCGACCTGGCGAAGCTGCAGCTCTTCGCACAATCGAAGGATCGTGCGGAGATCAAGCAGTTGATCGGAAAGTGGAGTGCTGTTTTGCAGCAGGTTAAGGAGCGGCAGGTGACCGTGCATGCCTGGCTGATCGACAGCGAGCCGGTATCCATTCACGAAGGCGCTGTGCTGCTGGCTTTCAAAAATACGATCCATCGCGAGACAACGGAACGCCCGGCCAACAAGCAGCTGATCGAGCAGGTGATCGGGGAAGTGCTCGGAAGCCCGGTGCGTCTCGTAACGGTCATGCTGAAGGACTGGAATCAATTGACGTCCGGAGCGCCAGCCGCTCCGCCGCCTCTCGAGCTTGAACCCGGTGATAGTTCGGAGGGTAGCACGGTTGAGCCCGGCGGGTACAAGGAGCCGTGGATCCGCGAGGCGATCCAGATGTTTGGGGAAGAGCTGGTTGTAATCAAAGATGACGATAAATAGCGAAGAGGTGCGA
>JBEPYM010000176.1:0-6727 GCA_041641375.1 Paenibacillus sp. | reverse complement strand
TCCGACGATTGCTGCAGCACCTCCATGGCGGCTATGCATTGCATCGCGCCAAGCCGAATTCCCGTCAGCGAGGTGCGAGCGGTTTTCAAATCATGTAGAAAATAAAATTGCCGCCCCTTGCCGCAGCAGGACCCGATAAAACGCTTCGAGAGCATATCCGGAGAAGGGGCTGCCGCAGGGTTTACGAGCTCTACGTAAGCGAAGCCCCGCTCTTCGTCGAAGGAGAGCGAACGGATATCGGCAATCGATCGAATGACTCCTTCCGATGCGAGAAAGCCGTACACCAGCTCTTCCAGGTCAACGGGCGAACAGACGATCGTCGCAAACTCCTTGCCATCCAGCATGACGGTTAACGCATATTCCTGCGCCACCTCGGGCTCAAGCTCGATCCATCGCCCGTCATGGTACCGCCTGGCCTGCTTGCGAACATACCCGGCATCACTCATGACGGTACGTCCATTTCCAGCTCATCGACCCTCTTCTCCACGTACCCGGTATCCTTATGGGCCAGCCACGTATCCGCCTTTTCGACCTGTACCGCTGTATTATATTCGGGGATTCCCGCGTATTTTTCATAGACGCCCTTCGGGATCAGCACATTCCCTTCCGGCCAATACACCTGCAAATTGCCTCGTTTCGTATCCGCATATCTTGCCTTCCCGTGGAACGTGCCGCAGCTGTTATGAATAACAATCGCTTCGCCGTCCTGAATGGCATGCTGCCTCGCATCCTGCGGATGGATCAGCACATCGAAGCGGTCCGCCGCATTGAACGGGTCCGTCTCTCCGTATATCATGGAGTTAAACTGCTTGCCGCGCCTCGTCGTGACGTAGAAGTGCCCCTCCGGCTTGCGCAGCTCCGGCAGCTCGATCGGCAGCAGCTTGCCTCGTCCATCCGGCGTCGGACATACGCCCCCTTCGCAGAGCCACGCCCCGCCCCATTGAAAAACATCCCCTTGCTTGCCCACATATTGAATCCCGTCATACGTCGGATTCGCCTGTGCAATCTCGCGGCGGATATGCTCCGCCGACTCGAAGCGGATGAGATGAGCCGACTCCGGCTTCACACGCGCCGCCAGCTCCGTATAGATCGACCATTCGCAGCGAGCCTCCTCGATTCGCGGACCCGCGATCTCCGGAGAGAAATAAACCATTCGCTCGGTCGACGTCGACGTCCCCCCGCCGGGCTGCTCGTACCGCGTCATCGCCGGCAGGACGATCGTCTCTTCGCTCGCATCCGCCAAGGTCGACGTATTTAGAATAATATCCTGATGCACGCGCAGCTCAACATTCTCCAGGCATTGTCTGACAAATTCCGGGTCGGGCATCGTCTCCAGGAAGTTGCCGCCCGAGGTGTAGAACACCTTCAGCTTGCGCTCATGTCCCTCGGGTAGAAGCGCATTTTCGAGCGAAACACCGACAATATCCCCTTGCCAACGTGGAATCGTGAAACCCCATACGCCTTCGATACGATCTACGGTTTTATTGTCCTGCATATCCCCGCCGGGAAGGGAGAACGGATCGGCGCCCATCTCGCCTGAGCCCTGTACCCCCGAATGGCCGCGGATCGGCATGACGCCGCAATGTTTGCGGCCGATGAATCCGCGCAGCATAGCCAGGTTGGCCACCTGTGAAATATTGTCCGTGGCAAAACGGTGCTGCGTAAGTCCCATCGACCAGACGAACACCCCGGAACGGGAGTGAGCGAGCAGCTCGGCAAACTGTCGCATTCTCGCCTCCGTCAAACCCGACGAGCGCTCCAGCGCCTCCCAGCTCAAGCCTTCGACATGGCCGCGCAGCTGCTCGATCCCGGTTGTATGCTGCCGAATAAAAGCATGATTCAGCGCCGATCCCGGCTCCGCCTTCTCCATTTCGAACCACGCTTTAATAACCCCGTTCATAAAGCCGATATCCCCGCCGATGTTGACCTGATAGATGTCGTCAACCAGCTTCGTGCCGAACAGGGCGCTCTCCGGAACTGAGGGAATCCAGTATTGCTCCATCGAAGGCTCCCGGTATGGGTTAATCAAAATAATTTTTGTCCCTTTGCGTTTGGCCGCATACATGTATTTCGTCGATACCGGTTGATTGTTCGCAGCCGCCGACCCCCAAAACACCAGGACATCCGTACCGATCCAATCGACGTAGCTGCACGAGGATGCGCCGATGCCGAGCGAGCGCTTCAACGCCGTCTTGCTGGGAGAGTGACAAATCCGGGAAGCGTTATCAATATTGTTTGTGCCGATATATCGAGCGGCTTTGGCCGCGGCGTAATACACTTCGTTCGTGATGCCGCGCGCTGTGAGAAAGAAAGCAAGCTGCTTGGGATCGATGCTGCGGATTTTGGCCGCGATGCGATCAAGCGCTTCATCCCAGGCGATACGCTGAAACCTCCGCTCTCCTCTGCGACGAATGAGCGGATACGGAATTCTGCCGAGACGGCGAAGCTCGCTGCTGTCCAGCTTGCGAAGCTCCTCAATATCCTGATGGAGCACCTCCGGCTTGATGGCGGGCATCGTATTGAGCCGCAGCACATTCAGCCTCGTCGTACAAAGATGCGGTCCGTCGAGCGTCTGATCCTTCAAACCGGATACTCCAAGGGCACACCCGTCACAGACGCCTTGTGTCAAAATCCGCGCGGCATAAGGCAGCTGATCCCGATTATCCCATATCACCTTCACGGTGTCCCGAATATGCTTCGGCTTCACCTTGCCGAGCCCGAACGGAATTCCGCTCACCCATAGCTTCGCATTCGGCAGCAGCGGCAGCTTCATTCTGCCGGGATGCTTGGACATACCCATTGCGCACATCACCTCTTGCCCCTATTGTAAAGGATACAACCTCTTATGAAAATGTATTTTTGATGCGGCTAATCCGATTTCTTTCTGGGCAGGCTACGATACGAGCGACAGATTCGAAAAGAAAGGCAGGTAGCCCGACCCCATGACACCTGAACAGCAGCAAGACGTTACCATTGAGTTTACGAGCGAAATCGACGACGCAGGTATGGTTGACTCCGTCGAAGCAATGGTCGAATCCGATCCAATTGTGTCCCAAATGCTGCATATTTCGATCGACCGCGAGGAAGAGATGATGCGGACATATTTGATGGCTGCCGAACGGCTGGAGGACACAAATCCTCTTCGTGAGAAGCTGGTCAAGCTTGCGGAAGGCAACGCCCGACGATCCGCCGAGCTGATTGAGCTTGTAAAGCTTTGCGACTAATAGAGAAGCGCGCCCGGAGGGTATCCTCGCTGAGCGCGCTTTTTGTGAATCTTATTCGGAAACAGGCTCCGCGTTGACTCGACCTGAGAAAAACACGGCTCCTCCTCCCATATCCGAGAGTCGATCCGGGGTCAAGGCATTGACATGGAGCTTCTGTCCGGGCGCATCCGCCCAAAGCCCCTGACTAACCAGCACACCCGGCAGCACATGATCGCCAACCGATGCAATCAGCTCACACTCTCCGCGATCGTTCCACACTCGCACCTTCGCTCCGTCCGCAATCCCCTCGCGCTCGGCATCCATTTTGTTCATATGAATTTTGGGGATACGCTCGAGACGGATATGCGATTCATTATTCGAAAAGGTCGTGTTCAGAAAGTTGTGGTTCGGCGCCGGTATGAAGGCATAACGGTAGCTCCCTTCGTCGGGAAGCGGTGTGTATGTCGGCAGCGGAGGAAGCCCGTCGCGTGCCATCGCCTCCGAATACAGCTCAATCTTGCCACTTGGAGTAGGCAGCTTGCCTGGAAACAACGGCTTGGTTTTCGCTTTGACAAAATGGTGTTGTTCAAGTGTGTCGTAGGTGATGCCCTGAATATACGGATTTGACGGATTGTTCAGAGCCTGGCGAATCATCGTCTCATCCGAATCCTGCAGCGCCGGATCGTCAAACCCCATCTCGGCGGCCAATAATCGAAATACGTCCATATTGGATTTGCTGTCACCGTATGGAGCGATAACAGGCTGCTGCAGCTGCACATAATGATGCCAGTACGAGGTGTATACATCTAAATTTTCCAAGGATGAAGTGGCCGGCAGCACTATGTCGGCGTACATCGCCGTTTCCGTCAGAAACAAGTCGTGTACGACCAGAAACAAATCCTCCCGCAGTAGGCCGCGGCGAACCTTGTTGCCTTCCGGTGCAACGAGGGCCGGGTTGCAGTTATACACAAACATGGAACGAATCGGCGGGTCCAGCCCCAGCAGCGCCTTCCCGATCTCGCTCATATTAACGCTGCGGACGTTCGGATCCGGCATCAAATCGGGACGACCCAGCGCGGTGCCGTTCAAAGCAAGGAAGCCGCCGTTGCCTTTGATCGCTCCGCCGCCCTTGTGCAGCCACTGACCCGTAAGCGCAGGCAAGCACGCGATCGTTCGCACGCACATACCGCCGTTGTCATGGTGCTGGATGCCGTTGCCAATCCGGATGAAGGCGGGAGAGGTTGTGCCGTACAGGTGAGCCAGCTTACGGATGTCCGGTTCCGGAACACCCGTAATTTGCGAGACGAGAGCCGACGTATAGGACTTGACGTGCTCTTCCAGCTGTTCCGCACCGACTGTAAACTGCTCCAGAAACTCGCGGTCTACCATGTTGTCCTTAAATAATAGATGCATAATTCCCAAAGCTAGTGCACCGTCTGTACCCGGAAGAATCGGAATAAACCAATCCGCCCATCTTCCGGTTTGATTTCGATGAACATCAATGACGATCACCTGCGCACCGTTCTTGCGGGCCTTTTCTGCCAGCATCACCTGATGCATGTTCGTGCTGACCGCGTTAATTCCCCACATGATGATCAGCTTCGATTCCGTCGTATCCTCCGGATCGGTGCCGATGCTCCCGCCCATGGTGTAGCGGTAGCCCTTGGTCCCGGCCGCGGAGCAAATCGTCTGCTCCAGCACGCTGGCGCCAAGCCGATGAAACAGACGACGATCCATCGATTCCGTACTCAGTCGACCCATATTGCCGTAGAAGCCATATGGGAGTATGGTTTGAGCACCTTCCGTTCGTATAAGCTCCTTCCAATGGTCAGCAATCGTACGAATCGCTTCCTCCCAACTGATCGGTGCGAATCGCCCTTCCCCCTTGGGCCCTATCCGCTTCAACGGCGTGGTCAGTCGCTTCGAATCATAGATGCGCTCAGCCAATTTCCGCACCTTGTTGCATATGGCGCCTTGGGTAACCGGATGCTCAGGATCACCCTCTATGGTTACGATTCGCCCCGCTTCCTTATGAATAAGCAGCCCGCACTGGTCCGGGCAATCGAGCGAGCATACGGAACGGACCACACCGTCCGTCTGATGAAGTAGAGCTTGTTTCATCCTGATTCCCCTCTCTCTATTCAATAGGCTTGCGCCTGGTGATCGGAACGTTATGTAGTTGCTATTGTAGCATGACGGGTACTGATTGTCGTATGTTTTTTGACCGTCGGTCTTTAGTGTAGTATGGATAAAGCCTGTCCACATGCTTGGGATACGGGCGGTGATCACAGGAAGCTGGAAATATGCCTGACAGCGTGCGAAGGATACAGCCTCTTTCAGAGCCTCGGCTTCTGTCCAAGCCATTGCCAATAGAAAGTGCAAACCTTTAATTTTTCGGTATAATATAAAAACCTTGCCCATTGGACAAGGTTTCTGTTCATATACATACAAGTGAGCCATGTAGGACTCGAACCTACGACACCCTGATTAAAAGTCAGGTGCTCTACCGACTGAGCTAATGGCTCATAAAACAATGGTGGAGGGTGAAGGATTTGAACCTCCGAACTCGTCAGAGAACAGATTTACAGTCTGCTGCGTTTGGCCACTTCGCTAACCCTCCAAGTAAAAGTGGCTCGGGACGGAATCGAACCGCCGACACGAGGATTTTCAGTCCTCTGCTCTACCATCTGAGCTACCGAGCCATACCATATGCGGTTGTTATTGGACATCCTGGTATTATGAAAGTAATGGCGGAGCTGACGGGATACTCGCACTTCGCGCGAGACTTCGACGAACCCACGCTTCTCATCCCGGTATTATGAAAGTAATGGCGGAGCTGACGGGATACTCGCACTTCGCGCGAGACTTCGACGAACCCACGCTTCTCATCCCGGTATTATGAAAGTAATGGCGGAGCTGACGGGATTCGAACCCGCGGTCTCCTGCGTGACAGGCAGGCATGTTAGGCCACTACACCACAGCTCCGTATTCATATGGTGGGCGCTGACGGGATCGAACCGCCGACCCTCTGCTTGTAAGGCAGATGCTCTCCCGGCTGAGCTAAGCGCCCTTGTTGTTTAAAGTCACATGCACCATCATACCAAAGACAAGCTGCAAATGCAACCTTCATAGAGAAAATGGTAGCGGCAGAGGGGATCGAACCCCCGACCTTACGGGTATGAACCGTACGCTCTAGCCAGCTGAGCTACGCCGCCATAAGAAGGTATAGTGGCGGAGAGAGCGGGATTCGAACCCGCGCACGCGATTAAGCGACTACTCCTTTAGCAAAGGAGCCCCTTATAGCCACTTGGGTACCTCTCCATAAACAGGGATCATTCCCTGAAAACCGGATAGCGAGTGTCACACAGAAGATAGTTGTGAAGCAAGGTGTGTATGGGTTAGATAAGCCCTCGACCGATTAGTATTCGTCAGCTCCACGGGTTACCCCGCTTCCACCTCGAACCTATCAACCTCGTCGCCTTCAAGGGGTCTTACATACTGGGAAATCTCATCTTGAGGGGGGC
>JBEPYM010000175.1:0-6805 GCA_041641375.1 Paenibacillus sp. | reverse complement strand
TTTATGCCGCTTCGAGACTCGGTATTCCGACTTTGATTCATGAGCAGAATGTGATACCCGGCCTCACCAATCAATTTCTGAGCCGATTTGTGTCGTCCGTCGCGGTTTCCTTCAAGGGCGGGGAAGTGGCGTTCAAGCGGGCTCGACGAGTCGTCTATACGGGCAATCCGAGAGCGAGCTCGGTCGTTGCGGCCGATGCGCGGAAGGGCTTCGACACGCTTGGTTTGCCGGCCGGCTCCAATATCGTCGTGATCGTCGGCGGAAGCCGAGGCGCCAAGGCGCTCAATGATGCGATGGTCGAGCTCGCGCCTTATGTGGACTCGCTGCCGAACGTGCATTTTGTATATATAACAGGTAAGCCCTACTATGATCATACGCTGGATCGACTGGGGGGGACCGCTCGGCTGCCGAAGCGGGTGAAGGTGCTCCCTTACGTGGATAACATGCCTGAAGTGCTGGCCGCGACATCCGTCATTGTAAGCCGTGCAGGCGCTACCTTCCTGGCTGAGATTACGGCACTAGGCATTCCGTCCGTGCTGATACCGTCACCGAACGTGACGAACAATCATCAGGAAGCCAATGCGCTGGTGTTGAAAACGGAGGGTGCGGCTGAGATGACGAAGGAGAGTGAATTGACCGGAGAGTCGCTGTTTCGCACGATCCAGTCGATCATGTCGGATCCAATTCGCCGGGAATACATGTCGAAGCAAGCGGTTAAGCTTGGCCAGCCGAATTCGGCAAGTCTGATTTATGAGGAAGTAAAGCTGCTTTGCAAAAGATAGGATGCGGATTTCCGTCCGATCGTCTGGCGCCTTGCCTGTGCGCTCCGAAGGGCGTTTGTCACACACCGCTGCGGCTTTACATACGATATCGTATAACCGTGGCAAATACCCATATTTCCCTCGAGTTATGTTAGGAGGTTTCGCCATGCAGCATATCGTAACCGAGCTTTCCCGCGCTAATGTCGGCAGCATTCTGGTAAGCGAACCGATCGCCGGCTACACGACCTGGAAAATCGGCGGTCCCGCCGATATTTTGGTCGTACCAAGCAACAAGCAAGAGCTTCAGACAACGGTCCGGATTCTTCATGGGCTCGGCGTACCGTGGAAGGTAATCGGCCGCGGCTCGAACATGCTCGCTTCCGACAAGGGCTATCGGGGCGTCATGATCAAGCTGGGCGAAGGTTTGGAGCAGCTGCGGTTCGAAGGAACCGACGTGCATGCGGGGGGCGCTTATTCGTTCATTACACTGTCTGTGAGGGCCGGCAAAGAGGGGCTTACCGGGCTGGAATGGGCGGGTGGAATTCCGGGAACGGTGGGCGGAGCCGTCTACATGAATGCGGGGGCGCATGGGTCTGATGTGTCGCGAATACTCAAGTCGGCTGAGCTGATGCTCGAAACGGGTGAATTGGTCCGATACGAGGCTACGGATTTCCGCTTTGCATACCGTTACTCCATTCTTCACGAGATGAAAGCGATCGTGACGGAGGCAACCTTCAGTCTGGCTTACGGCGACCGCCGAGAAATTGCGGCCGCGATGGCGGCTTACAAGGATCGGCGGCTGAAGACGCAGCCCCTGCAGCTGGCTTGTGCGGGCAGCGTGTTCCGCAATCCGGAAGGACAATTCGCCGCCAAGCTGATTGAAGACGCAGGACTCAAGGGTACACGAGTCGGCGGTGCGGAAATTTCGACGCAGCATGCCAATTTCATTATCAATGTCGAGCAGGCGACAGCCGAAGACGTGCTCGCTCTCATCAGCCTGATTCAACGGACCGTGCACGAGAAATACGGCGTGCATCTTCATCCGGAGGTTCTGGAGGTGGGCGAGCGCTAATTCGGAGGTGGGACATTGGACAAATTGCTTATCGACGGCGGCAAGCCGCTGACGGGCACAATCCGAATCCAAGGCGCCAAGAATGCGGCTTTGCCTATTTTGGCCGCAAGTGTTATGGCATCCGGCATTCACAGCATTGACAACGTACCGGAGCTGAAAGACATCGACACGATGCTGCGCATCCTGTCTGAGCTCGGCTGCCGGGCTGAGCAGCGGGGCGAACGAATTTTGCTCGATACGTCGGCCATTCATTCCTCTCATATCCCTGAAGAGCTGATGCGTCAGATGCGTTCATCGATTTTCTTGATGGGGCCGCTGCTTGCCCGTTTTGGCGAGGTGTGTATTTATCAGCCTGGCGGCTGCGCAATCGGTGAACGGAAAATCGACCTGCACTTGAACGGGCTGAAGGCGCTCGGCGCCGTCGTCGAAGAGCTGGACGATCGGATCCTGTGCAGGGCGGAGCAGCTCTTCGGAACGGATATTCACCTCGACTTCCCAAGCGTCGGCGCGACGGAAAACCTGATGATGGCGGCCGCTACTGCCGAAGGGACTACGACGCTGACCAATGCTGCCAGGGAACCGGAAATTCAGGATTTGCAAAATTTCCTGAATGCGATGGGAGCGAGCATTATCGGCGCTGGCACCGATACGATTACGATCAAGGGAGTCAAGGAGCTGCGCCCTGAACCGTATCGCATCATTCCCGATCGAATCGTTGCAGGCACAGTGATGGTTGCGGCAGCAGTGACCAAAGGCAGCGTCACGCTGGAGGATGTCAACCCGGCCCACTTGACTTCCGTTATTCACGTGCTCCGCAGGATGGGTGTTCACATTACCTACGACAATGATATAATACAGGTAGGTTACACCTCTCGACCGAAGGCTGTGGAACGTATCGTCACGGCGCCTTATCCTGCCTTCCCGACTGATATGCAGGCTCAAATTATGGTGCTGCTGACTTTGGCGGATGGCGTAAGCGTGATGAAGGAAACGATCTTTGACGGACGTTTCAAGCATGTCGACGAGCTGTGCCGTATGGGGGCGGATATCCGCGTTGACTTGTGCTCGGCTTTCATCCGCGGAGTACCGCGACTATATGGCGCGACCGTTGAAGCTACCGACCTGCGCGCAGGCGCCGCACTCGTGATTGCGGGATTGGCCGCAACCGGGACGACGGTAATCGAACAGGTGCATCATATCGATCGAGGTTATGACCGCATCGAGCGCATGTTCCAGCATCTCGGCGGTTCCATCGAAAGACTGTCTCCCGTGCCGAAGAGCAAGTCGGCAAGGATTGTATTGATGGATTGAGCGGATTACATTCGCCGAAGATTCCCTTTCTGATTGCTGAAGGAAGGGAGTCGTAGGCGTTTTTCCATGTATAGGGCTACTCGGTTTAGCATGGTTCGTATGGTATGGAAGGAGGAGTATAATGCCGGAGATGGAGTCCATCCCACCGCTTCCGAAGAGCGGCAGGAAGAAACGCAGCAGTCACAAACTGCTTTATTTGCTGCTTTTCTTTTTTGTGATGCTCTTGTCCGTCCTGTTCTTTCAGTCCTCGGTCAGCAAGATTTCAGAAATTCGAATTCAAGGTCTTCATTGGCTATCCGAGGAGCAGGTTCGGCAATCAGCGGGAATTGCGGAAGGCGATCATTTCTTTGGAGTGACCGAGAAAACGCTTGCTGCCCGCGTTCAGCAGCTGGATATCGCAGAGAGCGTTCAAGTACGCAAGACGTTCCCGGGCATCGTCAACATCGTTGTGGAGGAATCGCGGGAGGTTGCTTTCCAGCTGAAGCCCAATGGCGAATTTTTCATTATCCTCAGCAATGGCGTTACAGTTCCGATGCCGCTCGGTCGTGTGGTGGACAAGCCGGTGTTGGCCGGCTGGGATCAGTCCGAAGCTTCTATGAAGCAGCTTGCGAAGCTGTGCAGCATCCTGGGACATCTGACCCCGACGCTGATTGCCGATATTTCGGAAATCAGACCGGATGCGACTGTTTCCTACCCGGACCGAATCAAGATGTATACGCGCTCGAGGCATGAGGTGATCACGACGATTGCGAATTTCCCTAAGAAGGTGCAGTACCTCCAGGATTATATATATGAGCTGAAGTCCGGGAGCATGCCGGGGCCGCGAAGAATCATCATGCTGGAGATGGATTACAGCCAGCCGCTCGATTCCTGAATAAGGAAATGAAAGACTTTGAAAAGATACTACTCAATAGAGTAAAAAAATGCTAGAATTTATTGTATTGCTTGGCCTTGATGTTTGTTGAGCCTGATTTTTAAGTTTGTTAAATTTTTTTAGACGAAAAAAAGGGAAAGCGATGCAAGTGTTGAATAAGTTACAGATGCTGTTAATCCATGCAGCTCATGCATGGCGAACATACTCAGGAGGTGCCAGGATTGGCCGGCAATGACATCATCGTCAGTTTGGACATCGGAACGTCCAAAGTTCGCGCCATCATCGGAGAATTTACAGGTGGCTCCATCAATATTATTGGCGTAGGCTCGTCCGATTCAGAAGGAATCCGCAAAGGCGCAATCGTCGATATCGACCAGACGGTGCAATCGATCCGCAATGCTATCGAAACAGCGGAACGTATGGTCGGTATTCAAATATCGGAAGTATATGTAGGTATTTCGGGCAACCATATTCAGCTTCAATCCAGCCACGGCGTCGTTGCGGTGTCCAATGAGGACCGCGAGATCGGCGAAGAGGATATCGAGCGGGTTCTGCAGGCGGCGAAGGTTGTTGCGCTTCCGCCCGAACGGGAGATCGTTGCGGTTGTACCGAAGCAGTATATTGTCGACGGCCTGGAGGACATTCACGATCCTCGAGGAATGATTGGAGTACGGCTCGAGGTCGAAGCGACCATTGTAACCGGAGCCAAGACGGCAATACATAACCTGCTCCGCTGCGTTGACAAGGCGGGCGTGAAGGCGAGCGGACTCGTGCTGATGTCCCTCGCATCCGGTATACTTGCGTTATCCAAGGATGAGAAATCAATCGGTACGGTTCTGGTGGATATCGGAGCTGGAGCAACTACACTCTCGATTTTTGAGAACGGTCATATGATGGCGACATCAACACTTCCGATTGGCGGGGAATTTATTACGAACGATATTTCGATCGGGCTGCGTACGACGACGGAAATCGCTGAGAAAATCAAGCTCAAGTTCGGTTGTGCGATTGCGGCCGATGCGGCAGCGGATCAAGTATTTAAGGTGACTCGGATTGGCAGTAATGTAGAAAAGGAATTTTCCCAGATTGATCTGGCGAACGTGATTGAGCCGCGTGTTCAGGAGATTTTTCAGATGATCCACGCGGAGGTCGTACGCCTTGGCTATCTGGAGGTGCCGGGCGGTTATGTGTTGACCGGCGGCACGGTGCTGATGCCGGGGATGCTGGCGGTTGCCCAGGCTGAGCTGAATACCTCCGTACGCATCGCGGTTCCGGACTACATCGGCGTTCGGGATCCGTCCTACACGAGCGGAGTCGGCATAATTCAATATGTGACGAAGCATGCAAGAGGGCCCAAGCCGACAGCCGGCTTTGCCAAGAAAACGAATGCGAAGAAAGCTTCTGCCAATCGCCCCAGCTTGTTCGAGCGCTTCAAGACATGGCTAAGCGAGTTCATTTAAGCCGATGAGGAGGAAATAAGAGAATATGTTCGAGTTTGACTTAGATATGGACCAATTGGCGCAAATCAAGGTAATCGGGGTTGGCGGCGGCGGCAGCAATGCGGTGAACCGCATGATAGAGAACGGTGTCAAGGGCGTGGAATTTATTACGGTAAATACGGATGCGCAGGCGCTCCACCTTGCGAAATCCGAAGCCAAGCTGCAAATCGGGGATAAGCTGACACGCGGTCTCGGAGCTGGCGCAAATCCGGAAGTAGGCAAGAAGGCAGCTGAAGAATCGAAGGAACAGATTGTAAACGCTCTGCGCGGTGCGGACATGGTATTCGTGACGGCCGGTATGGGCGGCGGCACCGGCACCGGTGCGGCTCCAGTTATTGCCGAGATCGCACGCGAATGCGGCGCACTGACTGTTGGTGTTGTAACGAGACCGTTTACCTTCGAGGGGCGCAAGCGCCAGCTTCAGGCTGAGGCGGGCATTGCGGCGCTCAAGGAGAAGGTGGACACGCTCATCATTATTCCGAACGACAGGCTGCTTGAGATTGTCGACAAGAAGACGCCGATGCTGGAAGCATTCCGCGAAGCGGATAATGTGCTGCGTCAAGGCGTAAGCGGCATCTCCGACCTGATTGCCGTACCTGGACTCATTAACCTTGACTTTGCCGATGTGAAAACCATTATGACGGAGCGGGGCTCCGCATTGATGGGGATCGGGATCGGCACTGGTGAGAACCGTGCGGCAGAAGCGGCGCGGAAGGCCATTCAGAGCCCACTGCTCGAGACTTCCATCGACGGCGCTCGCGGCGTAATTATGAATATTACGGGCGGCGTCAACTTGAGCCTGTACGAAGTGAATGAAGCAGCTGATATCGTCATTTCGGCAGCCGATCCGGAAGTAAACATGATCTTCGGTGCAATTATCGACGAGGATTTGAAGGACGAGATCAAGGTGACCGTCATTGCAACTGGCTTCGATTACAAGCCAAGCTCCAACGCGGCACGTCGACCGGGCACGAAGCCGGAAACCGGCACAGCCGGCGGAAGCACAGCCGATCCAAGATTGTCGAATCTTCGTCCGTTCGGCAACCAGCCGTCCGCGGATCAGCTCGACATTCCAACGTTCCTGCGCAACCGCAACAAATTTACAGACAAGTAACACGTATTGCACCGAGTGACATCGTCACTCGGTGTTTTTATGTACGCGCGATTTGTGCGATATGCGCACCACTCGCACCACTCGCACCACTCGCACCACTCGCACCACTCGCACCACTCGCACCACTCGCACCACTCGCACCACTCGCACCACTCGCACCACTCGCACCACTCG
>JBEPYM010000174.1:0-6839 GCA_041641375.1 Paenibacillus sp. | reverse complement strand
TCGTCAATGATTTTATGGATGTCGAGCAGGACCGCATCCATCCCGAGAAACGACGTCGTCCGATGGCATCCGGTCGCATCGCCCCGAAGACTGCACTTTCGTGGGGAATTGTATTGCTGGCTGGTGCCTTGTCAGCCTCCTTTTACATCAATCCGCTGTTCGGTTTTTTGCTAGTCGTTTATTTCGTCATGAACGTCTCCTATTCCATTCGATTGAAGCATGTCGTCATTATTGATGTCATGGTCGTGGCGGCGGGTTTTGTCATGCGGGCGATCGGGGGCGCGATAGTCATTGAACGTCCGTTCACGCCGTGGTTTCTGCTGTGCACGATGCTGCTGGCGCTTTTTCTTGCTATCTCCAAACGCCGTCATGAGGTGACCTTGCTGCAGGAGGATAAGGGCACGCACCGGAAGGTGCTTCAATTCTACTCGGCGCAGCTGCTCGATCAGATGATCTCGATTGTAACAACCGCAACCATTATGACGTATGCACTGTACACGTTTACGGCCGGTCAAACCCTGCATCTGATGTGGACGATCCCTTTTGTCATCTATGGCATCTTTCGATACTTGTATCTCATTTATATGGAGGATAAGGGCGGAAGCCCGGAGAAGCTGCTCGTGCAGGATAAGCATATTTTGGCGACCGTGCTGCTGTACGGCATTTCGGTCATTATCATTCTTGTGGCCCAATCGTAAATCCGTTATGAATTGAGGAAAGAGGAGATTCGAATGTGGTCGTACGTATTGGCATTTATCAGCATCTTTCTTGGCGCAGGTGCGCAGCTCATGCTGAAGCGGGGGTCGAGTGCTCTTGCCGGAGGCGGCGGGCTGGTTGATACGGTGATGCGGGCAATGACCAGTCCGTTTCTGATAGGAGGCTTCGCCTTATACGGCGCCAGTGCCGTGCTATGGGTGGTCGTATTGTCCAAAATGAAGCTTAGTATAGCCTATCCGCTTGTTGCATTCTCCTATGTGATCGTAGTCATCGCGTCATATGTGCTGTTTCATGAATCGGTTGCATGGAACCAGTGGCTGGCGCTCGGTTTTATCGTTGCTGGTGTTCTGCTGTTGATTAAGTAGCTTCGGGGTGGTTGTATGCTGACTCTTATGTTTGTCTTAACGAATGCACTCATTGTTGCAGGTGCAGGTTTTGTGGTTCGTAAACATCGCATGACTGGTTATGATGCGTGGCTGGGTGCGGCGCTCTTGACCGTGACGCAAATCATCGTGACGCTGATTGTTGCCGGAGGGCTGCTGGAGCAATTTCGCTGGCCGGTGATAGCCGCACTCAATCTCGGTATTTCCGCCTTATTGATTGGTTATGCCGTGCGCGCCGAACGTCAGACCGGCGGCTGGCTGTCACTGGACAAGCCTGCGGTGCTGCCGCTGCAGGCGGACCGCGAAGAAGGGCTGCTGCGCCATATCTGGCTGCTGGGGCTCACCGCAATTGCTGTCGTCGAGCTCGGCTTGAAGGCGCTCGAGGTTTATTTGCTGCCGACCTCCGACTGGGATTCGCTGTTTTATCATTTGGCGACGATCGCCTCCTGGATGCAGACCGGCAAAATCGGTATTGTCCCCTATGCGCTCTGGTCAAACGTATATCCGGTTAATGCAGAGCTATTCTACGCGTGGCTTGTCGTGTTTTTTGGACATGATCATTATGTGGACGGCGGGCAGGCGCTGCTCGGACTACTCGGTGCAGCAGCCGTTGCCGGTATTGCGCGCAGTGTCGGCATCGGCAAATATCCGTCCCTTGCGGCTGGATTGCTGTGGCTGATGACACCGGTCATTGTGGCCCAGCTCCGGACGAACTATGTCGATGTAGCATTCGTCTCACTGTTTCTGGTCTGCTTTTATTTTACCATTCGCTATTTGCAGAAGCCCTCTGCGTTCGTTGCACTGCTTGCCGGATGTGCCGGTGGATTGGCGCTCGGCATGAAGTCTTCCGGCGTCGCTTATATCGGTGTGCTCGCTCTTGTCATGTTTGTACATAGTATCCTGCTGGATGGCGCAGGGGGACGACTCCGCAACGGTCTGCGTTACGCGGCGTTATTCCTTGCCCCGCTTGCCGCACTCGGCGGCATTTGGTATATTCGCACCTGGATTTTGTACGGCAATCCGATTCATCCGTTTGAAGTGAAGGTGCTTGGTCATGTGCTGTTTGCGGGCGACGGGAACGGATCCGTCAATGAGCGGATCATGGTGCCGAACACTCCTCCTGAATTGCTGAACAAGCCGCTCTGGCGCCAAATGAAATACGCCTGGCTCCAGGAGCCTTCGGAAGCGAGCTATGACCAGCGGATCGGAGGCTTCGGCAAGCATTGGCCGTACCTTCTCGTTCCGTCCACGCTGCTCTTTATCGGCTATACGTTAATCTGGAAACGGTTCGTGTTTCTTGCGCTATGTTTGCCTATGCTTATCATCTTTCTCGTCCAGCCTTCAGCCTGGTGGCCGCGCTATACGCTGTTTATCGTTGCATTAGGGGCAATAGCACTTGCCTGGCTCATGGAGAAAATTCGTCCGCTATCCTTAAAGCTGGCTTTGCAGGCGCTGTTGATTGTTTTTGTCATGCAGTCCTTGCAGTCCTACCATCAGCATCAGACGGATTGGGGACTGCTACGACAAGCCTGGAATTTGCCGAGCAAGGATCGTACGGTCGGCAACTTGCTGATGCCGGAATATCGCTTTGTGGACAAGCTCCCGCCGGGCACGCACATTGCGATTCATTTTGACCGGTTTGTATATCCGTTCTTTGGGGCTACCTTTCAAAACAAGGTCACCATGATGAATCTTGAGCTGGAGGAAGGCGCGTTTCTCGCCAAGATTCGGCAGTCAAAACCGGACTATTTGTTCTCCGTCATCGGCTATGAATCGGATGTGTTCGCACAGAAGCATCCCAAACAGTTCCGTATGGTGGAGCAGTTTGACCGATACCGGCTGTATCAGGTCGAGCACGAAAAGTAAAAAGGAGCTGTTCCCTTATGCTGTATGTGTTAGCCCCGTTTATCGGCTGGCTCGTTGCGGGTACGATGAAATTTATGATCAACTATTTGCGCTTCGGCAAGGAAGCGAAGGCACGAATCGGCAACGGAGGTTTTCCGAGCAACCATACAACGATCATGGTAACGACTGTTGCGCTGATCGGCTTCCATCATGGGTTCGCTACTCCGGTTTTTGGACTCGGCGTTGCGGCTACCTATATCGTGATCATCGATGCGCTTGGCCTGCGCCGTCATGTCGGCTATCACGCAGAGCATTTGAATGGGCTGGCCGACACTGCTTACCGGGACCACACTTCCCTTCGCCGCAAGCTTCGGGAATCGATGGGGCATACAAGACTCGAAGTGGCGGGCGGCATCGGACTCGGCACGCTGCTTGGCTGGCTGCTGGCATTCCTGTGGGAGTTGCTGCAGCTGGGATGAGCCGACCTGACCTATCCCCTGAAGCGGGATGTCCCGATTCAACATGTCCCTATTCGGCTGTTGACACTTTCCTGCAAATCGGCTACACTCTAACTTACCGTCAGCCGATAACAGGCTGCTCAGTCGGGTATTAGCGCAGCTTGGTAGCGCGCATCCTTGGGGTGGATGAGGTCGTGGGTTCAAATCCCGCATACCCGACCATGCTTTCGACGACGAACACTTTCCATCGCATGCCGCGATGGGGAGTGTTTTTTAAGTGACATCGATTGATTTTGCACCGCAACTCCGCTAATATTGGTACTACGTCAGCCTTAATTTGGAAGGAGGTTACGACCGTGGACAGCAACAACAGCGGGAGTTCCGGCAATACCGAATATTTCGTTATCAAGGCTAAGGATAATGGGGTTCATGTGATCGGCTTGACGCGTGGACAAGACACCCGGTTTCACCACACCGAGAAGCTGGACAAGGGAGAGGTTATGATTGCTCAATTCACGGAGCATACCTCGGCTGTCAAGATTCGCGGCAAAGCGGAGATTGTAACCAAATACGGTACGATCCATACGGATCAGTAGCATGCGAAGCGCTCCAACGGTCTCCATGACGCGACAATTCGTACGGGCCGATTGACACTGAACTCAGGATTTTTGCAATCGGTTCCCCATGGCAGGCATAGCCTGCCTTTTTTCATTGTAAAATGAGATAGGGGGTGTTGTCTGATGACTTGGTACATGCGAGTTGCTGCCGCTGCAGGCATATCGGTGTGCATTGCGTTCGCGTTGTCGATGCTGCCGGGGTTGGAGTCGAAGGGACGTCAGGCCGGGCTCGAACGTCATGTCTTTCAGCCTACGCCACTTGCGATGAACGGTGAGGTCGCGGTTCATGAGCTGGCGAGACTGAAGCTGCATACTGTCATTCGCAAGGTGGACTGGAGCGCGGAGCTGCTCTCTGTCGATCTGGTTGCGGAGCGTTCGCTGACTTCCGTTGAGCTGACAGAGGATTTGGCCGCGATGGCGGAGCTCGGCCTATCGGAGAAGCCGAGCGTCAAATCGGTGCTTGTTCGGGTTATCGACGCCTCCGACGCCAGGCTCAGCCCTGTGCTGCTCGTCGCAATGGAGGCAAGCCGGCATCGGATGTCCAGCCAGCTGCTGGAGCAACTCAAGGAGCGGAGGACATCGGTCAAGGAGCTGATCGGCAAGGAAATTCCGTTGACCTGGGGGCCGAGAGGCAAACCGCGAACATAACGTGATGGAAATGTGCGTCTTGAAGCATCATATGGTATAATGTTACGGATTGAGCTTACCAACGACGGAGGCCGCTTCATGTACCGTGTTTCGGATATCGCCAGAAAATATATAGAGTACGACATGATCCAGCATCATACTGATCTTCCCGACTTTCCGGAGAACCGGACGAGGCTGCTGTATGCCTTCCTGTGCGGTGACGAATCGACGGACGAGAAGGAGGAAACTTACGCCCTGGCCGTCTCGCTTGTGCAGCTCGGCCTTGACACACATGAGCTGGTGGACATCGAGCCGGTGCCTGCTTCCCGGAAGGAAATGCTCGCCAGACAGCTTCAAGTGCTTGCTGGGGATTATTTCAGCTCGCGGTTTTACCAATTGCTGTCGCAGGCAGGACATATTGATGTAGTAAGCAGCCTGTCCAAAGCGATTTGTGAAGTAAATCGTCTCAAGATGAACCTGTATGTCGGTATGAGCCAGCTTCGGCTCAGCGCGGAAGAGTACATAAAGAGCTGTGTGGAAATCAGGTCCAGTCTGTTTCTTTCCTTTACCGGGAAGATGAGCGGGCTGTACAACCGGATGTGGCCGGATATTTTGAGAGGCTACACGTTGTGCGAGGTGCTGCTGCTGGAGCTGTACCGCAGCGAATCGGCCGAACGATTCCGCGGCAGTTGGGCCTATTGGCACCTGCTCGGCTCCGCAACGAAGGATGAGCTGCGGCATCTGTCCGCTGACGAGCTCGACATTCAGAAGCTGCGCGCGCTTTGTCTGAAGTATCAGATCAGGCCGCTGCTCTGCAAGATGCTGGAGGACCAATGGAATCATCTGCAGAAGGCGGCGGCTACAATCGGCTCAGACAAGCTGCTGTCGGAGCTTGCTGCCGCAGCTTTACCGTTTACCCGAATGTTTTCGGCTCCGAAGGTGCTGGAAGAAAGATAAGGTGGTATCGATTTTGGAAGGAAATTCGAAGGAAAAGCATGTTCATCAGGTGTTCGAGAAGATTGCGCCCAAATATGACCTGATGAATGATTTGCTCAGCTTTGGCAGCCATAAGGCGTGGCGAAGATATACGATGAGGAAGATGGCGGTGCGTTCGGGTGAGACGGCCATTGATCTTTGCTGCGGCACCTGCGACTGGACCGTTGCGCTTGCCAAGGCGAGCGGTACCGGCAGCATAGTTGGGCTTGATTTCAGTGCCAATATGCTGCGTCATGGGCAGCAGAAGATCGACAGCCTGGGGTTGGACAAGCAGGTGAAGCTCGTTCAAGGCAACGCAATGGAGCTGCCGTACCCGGACAATACGTTTGATTATGCGACAATCGGTTTCGGCTTGCGCAACGTTCCGGACTACGAGCAGGTCATTCGCGAGATGCAGCGCGTCGTCAAGCCGGGCGGCAAGGTCGTATGCCTGGAGCTGTCCAAACCGGTCCATGAGCCATTCAAATCGGTGTATTATTTGTACTTTAACAAAATATTGCCTCTTCTGGGCAAGTGGATCGCCAAGAGCTACCAGCAGTACAAGTGGCTGCCGGAGTCGCTGAAGCAATTCCCGGATCACAAGCAGCTTGCCGAGCTGTTCCGCAGAACGGGACTGCAGCAGGTAGAGTCGCATCCGCTGACCGGCGGAATCGCGGCGCTTCATATCGGTGTGAAGGCGAAGGGAATCCAACATGATTCGTAAAACAAAAATTTTTCTCGAGATGATCAAGTTTGAGCACACCCTTTTTGCGCTTCCGTTCGCCTATGTAGGGGCGATACTAGGTGCGTACACGGTGTATGGGACGATGCCGACATGGGCGCAAATCGGCTGGATTACACTGGCGATGGTCGGCGCCCGTTCGGCTGCGATGGGCTTGAACCGGGTAGTGGACAAAGCCATCGATGCCAAAAATCCGCGTACCGCCATGCGTGCGCTTCCGGCAGGACTGCTTTCCTCCAAAGAGGTGCTCTTCTTTATTGCGGCGTCCTTCCTGCTGCTCTTTATCGCAGCTTCCCAGCTTAACGCGCTGTGCATCAAGCTGATGCCGATCGCGGTCTTTTTTTTGGTTTTTTACTCTTATACTAAACGATTTACGTGGCTGTGCCATATTGTGCTCGGCCTGGCCATTGGTCTCGCGCCGCTTGGCGGGTGGGTGGCAGTAACCGGCTCGATGGATGCGACCGCCCTTGTGCTG
>JBEPYM010000173.1:0-6853 GCA_041641375.1 Paenibacillus sp. | reverse complement strand
CTGAAGTATTGGCTGGCCCAACGCGGTGCAAACACAATTCCCGCCTTATTGGTAGCCATCAGTTCATTTGCCTTCTCCGCTTCCCACACGCCCGATTCCGGCGAGAAGTAGCCCTTCGAGTACCACTCGGCCATCTTCGCCAACGCCTGCTTCGCACCAGGCTGGATGGAGCCATATTCCAGCTTGCCGTTCTTTTTCCAGTCGCCCCAATACGTATTGAGCGTGCCGTGCATACCGAAGATCGGACCTGCCGAAGCCGGCCAATCATTAAAGCCGTTCTTGAAGGCGAAGGTGATGGCGAAGGTATCCTTCGCGCCATTGCCATCCGGATCCTTGTTTACGAACGCATCCATGACCGCCTCGAGCTCAGCGAGCGTCGTCGGCACCTTCATGCCAACCTTGTCGAGCCAATCCTTCCGGATATTCATGACATTGTCATTCAGCATTTTAAAATCCAATTTGGGAATACCCATAATTTTACCGTTACGCATATAGGGCTTGAAGGCATCCGGCTCCTGCTTCATTTGCTCCTTCCAGGCCGCGTTCGCATATTTCTCCCAAAGCGGTCCGACTTCCATAAAGCGGCCAGAGTCAATCAATTCAGCTGCCAGGACAGCATCGGCGATAAAAAGAACATCCGGCAGCTTGTTGTTAGCCGCCATTTCCAGGCGGACGCGGTTCTCGAACGCTTTATTGCGCGTTGAGGTTGTAAGTGGAACCTCAATCTTGATTCCGAGTCTTTCCATCGCCCATTTTGTAATCACGTTATTGTTGATATCTTCGCCGGGCTTAAATTCTTCGTCCGTACCGAATCCCCACGACATCGTTACAGGTGGATCAAACTTACCATTCTTGTCGCTTACTGCCGGCGCCTGTGTCGTTCCCTTGCCGCCATCCGGCTTCACAGCATCGCCACTGCCGCTGTTGCTGCAGGCTGCCAGCGTTGATACCGACAGCATCGCCGCAAGCATACCCGCCTTCCACTTGTGAGACATTGGAGCACCCCTTTGCCTGATTTAGATTGGTAACGCTTTCTACGTCTTCATTGTAGACTCCGTTCGGCTCAATCTCTATATCAAGTTTTTAAACCCCACTATAAAATATTAGACAATGGATATGGAATGACGTTAATATGTACGTTAATATATTGCAATTTTGCGGGCGGGACCCTCATCCCGGAACCAACATCTCTATCCAACAAATAAGGCGCCCTCCCCGTTCATCACGGTTAGGGCGCCTCCTTGATTAGCTGCGATCCGTTGAGATGTTCTCAAGCGAATCCCAGCTGTCCGTATGCAGCATCTCAAGCTGTGCTTCCAACAGCGTCTTGAAGCGTGTCCGATAGATGGAAGCCTGCTTCTTCAGCTCCTCCATCTCAAGCGCGATCTTGCGCGACTTCGCCAGCGACTCGTTGATAATCCGGTCGGCGTTCTTCTCCGCTTCCTTGATGATGAGCTGCGCCTCTTTCTTGGCATTGCTGCGCACCTCGTCCGCCGCCTCTTGGGCTACGATAATCGTCTTGCTTAGTGTCTCTTCGATCGTGGCAAAGTGATTCAGCTTGTCCTGCACGCTGGAAAGCTGATTGTGCAAATCTTTATTCTCACGAATGAGCGCTTCATAGTCCTTGATAATCTGATCAAGGAACTCGTTCACCTCATCCTCGTCATATCCGCGAAGCTTGCGTCCAAATTCTTTATTATGTATGTCCAGCGGCGTCAACGGCATGCCGGCTCACACCTCCACATTTCTATAGTCTGACAAGAAATATTCGACAGGTTCAGGGGAATTCCTGCAACGATCATACAAATTTCCCTACCTTCAGCCGAATTCTGCCGGACTTCGACTGCCCTTCCAGCTCCATAATGCAAAAACGACCAAACCCTTGCAGCGAAATCACATCTCCCGGCTTCACTTCAGCGGACGGATCCTCTTCGACTCGCCAGTTTACACGGCATCGCCCCGCCTTGATCGGCGGCATAATTTTGGCCCGGGAAACGCGCACGACATCACTCAGCACACCGTCGAGACGCAAGGAAGCGACCGACAGATTCATCACTTCAAGCATCGGCTGCACTTCAATCAGCTTATCTACCGTAAGAATGTCGGTACGGACCGCCGCGCGATGCACCTGTCTGAGATTCACATCCAGGTAAGCCGACATCTCGCCAGCGACAAGCGCGTGGCACCCGTCCGGGCGCACGTGCAAATCCCCGATCTTGTCCCGCTTAATTCCAAGCCCCAGCAGCGCGCCTAAATAATCGCCATGCTCGAGCTCAGCAGCCTTCGGGTCGTCGGACTCGATGGCAAGGACTACGATCGCCAGCTCTCCATCCTCCGGCTCCGCATAATCGGGTGCGAGCCACACACGCTTGCGCTCCGCTCCTTCATATCCGCCGTCCATCAGCAGCCGCACATCCCCGTTCCGCCGCGCAAGCGATTCCAGAATGGACTGCTGACGCGGATCGAGGAAATCCGTCGTCTTGCGCTCATGATAAACGGCCGCAGCGTCAATCCAGTCCAAGACTCGATCGACGAACGGCCGTTCCTCCGGATGGAAATGCGCGTAAAGCTCCTGCTTCACGGCAGCAGAAAGCGGAGGACCGCTTCAAGCCCCATCGCGACAAAGCGAAGGGCGATAATCGCAACGATTGGCGAGATATCAATCATACCGCCAATCGGTGGAATGAGCCGTCTGAACGGAGACAAATACGGTTCAACCAGCTTGCCAAGAAGCTGTCCGATAAAGCTGTCTCTTGCGTTCGGAAGCCAGGACAGCAGCACATAAGCGATAATCATGTAGAAGTAAATCTGGTACAGCCACCCTATGTACTCCGAAATTTGAGCATCCATGAAAAACAAATCACCTCGAGTTAGTAGTTTCTTCGTCGCCCGACATCATCTCGGTGATGGCTCCCTGCACCTCTACATTATCCGGGGTACAAATAAAGATATTGGTGCCGACTCTTGCGATGGTGCCGCTTAACGCATACACCGTACCGCTAAGAAAATCGACGATTCGCATCGCTTGATCGCTCCGTACGCGCTGAAGATTAACGAGCACCGCACGTCGATTGCGAAGATGGTCGGCAATTTCGGGAGTCTCATCGTAGCTGCGAGGCTCGCAAAGCACCAGCTTGGAATTTTTCTGAGCGGTGTGAAGGGAAACGACATTATTCTTATTCTTACGATTCTCCTGCGCATTCGTTTCAGATTCTTGCGTCTCTACGGTGCGCTCGACGAGCTCTTCTTCTTCCTGCAGGCCAAGAAAATTCATAAATTTGTTCATAACGCTCATTTCACGTTCCTCCCTATTCTATTATGACCCATTACGGTTCATGTCCATAATTACAGCTCTTTGCCTACCAGAACGGAACCCAGTCGAATCCACGTCGCGCCTTCTTCGATCGCAACCTCGAAATCGTTCGACATCCCCATCGAAAGGTCCAGCATAGGCTTGTCCGTCAATGTCAAACGGTTGGCCTCGTCACGCAGCTCGCGAAGCCTGCGAAACACCGGGCGAGTCGCCTCCGGCTCTGCCTCATAAGGCGCCATCGTCATCCATCCGATCGGTTCGATGCCGTTCATACCGCGTATGCTCTGTACAAAATCGAGCGCATGCTCCGGCGGAAGTCCATATTTCGTATCTTCACCCGAGATGTTGACCTGTACAAAGCATGGCACTGCAATACCGAGTGCTGCCGCTTTCTTGTTGAGCTCCTGAGCCAGCGAGAGTCGATCGAGCGAATGGACGTATGCGAACTTTCCGACAACATCCTTCACCTTGTTCGTTTGCAAATGTCCGATAAAATGCCAGATTCCTCTGTCTCCGAATCGTTCCCACTTCGCCTTCGCGTCCTGCCAGCGGTTCTCTCCAATATGCGTATAACCCCGGTCAAGCACCGATTCTGCGGTCTCGGCCGTCACATATTTCGTTACCGCCACAACGTTGACACCGCTTCGGCTACGGCCGCTTCTGACACACGCCGCTTCGATTCTCGCTTCCACATCGCGTATGCGCTGCTCAAGCGCATCGTCAAGCCTGTCCTGATGCTCATGCACAGGCAATTCACTCCTCGTTCGTTAGCCCGATCCAAGCGGCCATCCGGCCGGTCCGGCCCTGTTCCATGCGGTGCGAAAAGAACAGCTCACAGTCGCATCCCGTGCATAACGTAGTTATTTCGATATGGATCGGCAAAATTCCTGCTTTTATCAAAATTTGTCTGTTGATTTCTTGCAAATTCAGCATAAACCGATCCGGAGTATCGCTTATTGTCCAACCAGGTCGATTTTCCTCGAATGAAAGACGGAGCGCTTCCATAGCGCGAATGACCCGATGATCCACCTCATAACAGCACGCTCCGATGGAAGGCCCGATCGCGGCGCGTATGTCCGCAGGCTTACTTCCATAGCGTCTTTCCAATTCATGTACAGCTTCCGCACCGATCTCAAGAGCAGTGCCCTTCCAGCCGGCATGAGCCAGCCCGATAGCCTGCTGCACCGGATCCCACAGCCATATCGGAACGCAATCGGCAAAAAACGCGGTAAGCAGCACATTCCGTTCCCGAGTGATGAGTGCATCAACGCCTTGAATCGCATGCTCTCTATTCAGGAGACCTTTACCGATATCTTGACGCATCACCTCATAGACTGCCGCACCATGAACCTGCTCAGCACACGTCCAGGACTCGCGTGAAAAACCTAGCGCATCCGCCACGAGGCCACGGTTCGTTACGACGTCCTGAGGCCGATCCTCCACATGAAGCGCGCAGTTGAGTGACTCGGTATGACCTTCGCTGACACCGCCTTGCCTCGTTGTAAATCCAGCGCTTAATCCGCAAGAATGAAACTGCTTGCTCCAGGATTCGATGACGAGCAATGTCGGCCCGTTCTCCGTCTCCATCTGTACGAAAGGCTCCGCCACGAAGAGACACCTCCAATGTCACCACACAGTGTACCATACGCGGCGCTCCATGTGAAACCGGAACCTGGTAAAAAGCCCTCTATTCACCTGTCCCTATAGACTCTCCCGTAATCCCCGTTCATATCCGTATCCTCCGGCGGGCGATACATGCGGGCATCGTCAAGCTTGACCAGCACGACATCGAGCCCAATCTTCACAATGTTCCGCCATGGGATGACCATATCCGTTCCTCCGCCGATCAAGCCAAAAAAACGCCCCTGAGCAGGCACGACGATCGACTCGATCCTGCCTTGACGCAGGTCCAGCTCGAGATCGGTAATTTGTCCAAGCTTTTTGCCGTCCACGATATTAATGACATCCTTCGTCTGAAAATCGGAAATCTTCATTCTGTCCCCACCACATTTCTTTATGGCGTCTTATTAACTATGTGTATGCCTATCCTCGTCAAAATGTCCCAACCCAGCAAAAAAGACGCCCCCTCACTACAGGAGCGCCTTGCGTATATCGTCTTCATTTTATACCTTGACATGCTTCTGCATTTGATTGATGGCCGACTTCTCAAGCCTGGATACTTGCGCCTGCGAAATTCCGATTTCCTCCGCTACCTCCATCTGCGTTTTCCCTTCAAAGAAGCGCATGGATAAAATCATCTTCTCGCGGTCATTCAGCTTTCGCATCGCTTCCCGCAATGCAATCTCCTCGATCCAGGAGATGTCCTTGTTCCGATCGTCCGAAATTTGGTCCATCACATAAATCGGATCTCCGCCGTCATGGTAGATCGGTTCAAACAGCGACACCGGATCCTGAATCGCATCCAATGCGAAGACGACATCCTCCTTCGGCACGCCAAGCGCTTCGGAAATTTCAAATACGGTCGGCTCGCGGGAATTTTTGTTCGTCAGACTGTCTCGCACCTGCAATGCCTTGTATGCGATGTCTCGCAGTGAACGGCTTACCCGGATTGGATTGTTGTCCCGCAAATATCTTCGGATTTCTCCAATAATCATCGGCACGGCATATGTAGAAAATTTAACGTTCTGTCCAAGATCGAAGTTATCGATCGCCTTCATCAGCCCGATACAGCCCACCTGAAACAGATCGTCGACAAATTCCCCCCGATTGTTGAATCGTTGAATGACACTGAGCACCAGTCTCAAATTGCCGTTAACCAATTTCTCTCTTGCAGCCCGATCGTGTTTCGTTTGGAGCTGCGTGAACAGCTCTCGCATCTCCGCATTCGTCAGGACGGGCAATTTCGAAGTATCCACTCCACATATCTCGACTTTGTTCCGGGTCACGTGTGATTACCTCCCAAGGAGAAACATTAATGTACATTATCCCCGGGGGAGGTGTTTTTATTCCGATCATACCATCTTGTTGAATTCCTTGCGCAGACGTTTGATGATTCGCTTTTCCAGCCTCGATATGTAGGATTGCGAAATTCCCAGCATATCCGCGACATCCTTCTGCGTTTTCTCTTCTCCATCCTGCAGTCCGAAGCGAAGCTCCATAATGGTACGCTCACGCTCCGTCAGCTTATCGAGCGCCTTGTGCAGAAGCTTGCGGTCCACCTGCTCTTCAATATTTCGATAGATCGTATCGTTCTCCGTTCCAAGAACATCGGACAGCAGCAGCTCATTGCCGTCCCAATCGATGTTCAGCGGCTCGTCGAACGAAACCTCCGTCCTGATTTTGCTGTTGCGCCGTAAATACATGAGAATCTCATTCTCAATACACCGTGATGCATACGTAGCGAGCTTGATTTTTTTCTCCGGATCGAAGGTATTGACTGCTTTTATCAATCCAATCGCGCCGATTGAAACCAAATCTTCAATGTTAATGCCTGTATTTTCAAATTTGCGGGCGATATACACAACCAGCCGCAAATTCCGTTCGATGAGCATGGCGCGTATCGCGGCGTCGCCCGACGAA
>JBEPYM010000172.1:0-6925 GCA_041641375.1 Paenibacillus sp. | reverse complement strand
AACGTTACCGCGGGGCTCGACTTTCCAATCCTTTGTCCTCGAATTTATTTTAACCTTTGTACTGATGATGGTGATTTTTGGGTCGGCGGTACACGGAAAAGCCGTCAAGCCGTTCGCCGGACTTGCGATCGGCGGAACGGTTGGGCTTATGGCTATGTTCGCGGGACCGATTTGCGGCGCATCCATGAACCCCGCACGCTCACTGGGACCGGCTGTCATGTCGGGAATGCTCGACCATCTCTGGATTTATCTCGTTGCAACGGTGCTTGGCGCCGCTGCCGCAACCTTCATTTATAATACGATTCATGAATAGGGGAGAATGACTCATGACTGCCAAACCACTCGTTTATTTTCTTTGCACAGGCAATTCATGCCGCAGCCAGATGGCGGACGGTTTCCTCAAGGCGCTCGGTGGCGACAAATATGAAGTGAAGAGCGCCGGACTGGAAGCGCACGGATTGAATCCTCGCGCAGTATCCTTTATGGCGGAAGCCGGAATTGATATCACCGGACATACCTCGGATGTGATTGATCCGGAGCTGCTTGCGCGTGCGGACTATATTATCACACTGTGCGGTCATGCGAACGACAACTGTCCGGTCGTACGCAATGACCATGCGCACAAGTGGCATTGGGGCTTTGAGGATCCAGCCAAGGCAACCGGTACCGAGGATGAGATTGCAGCAAAATTCCGTGAGGTTCGGGATTCGATCAAGGCGCGAATTGAACAGTTTCTGGCTGAAGGCAAGTAGAACAAGGGATATTGGCTAGCTCCGCGTTATCAACCCAAGCGATTTTGACGAGTATGCAACGTATGATGATAATCGAATAACACCGGTGCTTGTTGTAACTTGCAATGAAGCACCGGATGGGAAAAGTCGCTTCCTTCAGAGGCGGCTTTTCCTTGTTGGTCGTGGGATTTATTGAAATCATCATCATTTGATGCACTGCAAACACATCGCCGCCTATGGGCATATGCTGATACCAAACGACTAACCGGGAGGCTATCCATATGGCAGAAGATGAAAAAAAACGATGCGCCGGCTGCGGCACCTTGATCCCGAAGAAACAAACGTATTGCACCCATTGCGGCACCCCTTCCGCCAACAAATGCACCTTCGACGGCGGGCTGGCGGGCGAGCCGTGCGGACACAAGAATGCGGACGACGCCGTTTATTGTGCAAAGTGCGGCTCGCCGACCGCTTATTACAAAGCGGGGCTCGTCCAGCCTAGTCTGTCCGGGGGGCAATTCAACAAGCCGGAAGAAACCGATGAGCTGTCGATCTTTCAGCATCCATTTTTTCTGACTGATTAGCTGCCTGCAAAAATGCCGCCATCATGGACGAATAACCATACCGAGCCGCCAGAAAGCGCATAGGATATATCAACTAAAGCGCAAGGAGGTGGCTTAGCCATGGCATGTGTTCCTCCTGCAGCAGGGATCTGGACATCGACGGGAGCAATTCTTGTCCTGTATATCCTGCTTGTAATCATCCTTCGCTCCGGCATATTTGGTTTTTAAGGCATGAAGCCATCGGCCTGAGGGCCGATGGTTTTTCTCTTCCATCCTGAAGATAGGTGAGGTGATATCACAGATGCCACTTGTTGCAAGATACCCGATGACGGAAGCGATGCTTCAGCCATACTGCGGCCAATATGTAGCAGCAATGACGGTTCATGGCGATGTTGTGTGTGGAGTCATTGATTGTGTACGCGACGGACACCTCGTATTCCGCCAGACTGGAGCAACACCGGCCCAGGTCGCTTCGATGGAGCGCAAAATCAAGTCCGATCCGGCCATTAAGGCGGAGGCTCGCAAGAGAGGGAAGAAGGACGTTAAGGTGAGCTTCTTTGGAGCAGGCCTTGGCTTTGGTCTTGGCCTTGTGCTTCCGCTGTTTCTGCTGGGTGCTTTGTTCACGGCTCCGTTCTTTTTCTGGTAATGATGTCATATCTGTCGGAGGCGGTTCGCAGCAGGCTGCGTCCGCTTCTGACGGGTTTGTCAACCAACCCTGACAGGATGTGGTACAAGGATGCGGCATAAGAGCAGCAGACGAAGGTTTGTCCGACGAGCAACAGCCCGATCAACAGCCCGATCAACGGCCCCCACGGCGGTCAGTCGGCGGGTCGTTCCACGTAAGCCGCTCCAGCCCATATATCCGCTCCCGATCTCCCCGGTGTTCGAAGCGGCGATGAGCGGCCTGGGCTTTATGCTCGGCGCAAGGCTCGGGACCACCTTCGGTCCTGGATTCACACTTTGGCTCAGGCAGCAGTCCGGACCTCTCGATTAACGAGACTACCGCATAATCGCAATTTCATGGAACTCGTCCGTATCGGCACGTTTTCTCATTTGAATTTGCAGCACTCCATCCTTATACACAGCTTTTCCGCTCATCGGGTCTACTGGGGAAGGCAGTCGTACCGTGTGATTCATGCTGCCCGGTCCTTCAAGGACGAGCTTGTGGGTGTACAGATACAGTCTGACCTTGCGCAGGTTCGTGTTCGGGGGAACATGAAATTTTACGACGACCTGCTGGTGGGTTTCGAACGTATTGCCGGGCATAGCCCCTGCGCTCGATGAAGACGATGTGTTCATGCCGAAGCCGCGGAACGAGCGGCGCACCATATCCTGTACATATTGCTCGATCCAATTCGGGTCGCTCCAGTTCGCGTCCGAAGGCGTCATCGACATTCCCGTCGAATCACCGAACATCCCCAGAAATTGCTGCCAATTCGGCGGCAGCTGGTTCATATCTTGACTCATTCGCCCACCCCTTTCTGCGTGGATGCCAGGTCGTCAAGCTGTACAGCCTGCTCGCCTGGCGTGTCCTCCGTAGACTGCTCCTGCTTGCCATTGAACCATTTGCCTATTTCCTCCGGATCGGACAGCGCAGTCATGCCGATGTTCAGCGTTCCGCTCAGCTCTTTGACCGTCAGCTCCTGGATCTTATAATTGATCGCTTCAATCCGAATGGGCTTAATTCCTTCCAGCCTTTCGACCTGCCCTTCCAGCCATCTTCGCTGCTCGGACCACTCTTGCTTCTGCTGCTCCAGCGCTTCGACCATAAGCTCGAGCTTCTCGTTCCGGCTTTTTTGCTCGTCCACGAATTGCTGAAGCTCCTTCAGCCGCTGCTCCAGCTGATAAAAATACGGATGCCACACCTGCATGCTGCTCCCTCCTTCTTATGAAGCTGTCCCGCTCACATCGGCTTGAGCAGCTGTTGAGCCGTCCGGCGTAACGCTGCCAGGCGCACCAGCGGTCGTGACGGCGGCCGCGGACGTATCAACGCCCGCAGCGGGCACGACGGCGCCCGCTTCCGCAGCTGCTGCAGCAGGGGCGTCACCCGGCGTTAAGCCGGCTGCGAGCGCACCGTCTGCTCCGGGGTCCTCCGTCACCTTGTAGGAAGTGGCGGTGTTGCGGAGGAGCATCGTTTTTCCGACATTCAGCGAGCCGATGTTGCTGATGGAATTGACATGGATCGTATGAATTCGAATATTCATCAGCGGCCTCCGCGGTTAAAGCTGGCTCTGCGTCTGGTCGTTCACGCCCGGGTCGTTCGCAAAGTTAAAGTTGGCGCTGTCGATGACCGGGCTGTTGAACATGTCGCCAAGGTGACGCTGTCCCCCGACAATTTTGTTGTTGGCGGCAAGCCCCTTATATATCGCGCTCCCGAAATCGACCGTTCCGTTGCTTGAGATGTTGTTGACCCGAATATTGAACACATTGTTGACGAGCGGCATAAGCGGTCACACCTTCCTTGATCGGATTATAACTGCGCCTGAGCCTGATCGTTCACGTCAGGATCATTGGCGATGTTGCGGTTGAAATTGTACACGGACGGAGAATTGAAGGAATCGCCGACGATCGTTTGGCCTCCGATCATTTTCGAATTCGCCATATTCCCTTTAACAATGACGTTTCCGAAGTTGACGGAGCCGTTGCTGGAAACGTTGTTCACCCGTATGTTAAAGATGTTGTTGACGAGGGCCATGATTTGCTCATCCTTTAACACGTTTGGTTTATTGTATGGGCAGCTGTCGCGAGGGGTGACAAATCAATTGGATCCGATATAATGAAAGGGTGAAAATGGAAAATTCGAAGGGAGCGGACGTGATGGCGAGGTATGAGATAAATGCGGTTCAGAGGGATGGAGAGCTGGTGTACGAGCTGCGTGATGCAACAGCGCAGGCGGAGGCATGCGTCGTGCCCGCAATTGGCAACAATGCGTTTCGTTATGCAGTAGAGGGAATCGAATGGCTGCTTGAGCCGCCGGGGCTGCAGGAGCTGCGCGACTATTCGAGCCGATACGGCTATCCGATCCTGTGCCCGCCGAACCGGATCAAGAATTCGAGATTGGAGTTCGACGGCCAGGTGTACGAGCTGCCGGCGGACCCCGGCAAGCATTACAGCCATGGAGAGCTGAAGCATAAGCCATGGCGCGTGGTCGGCTCGGGCGCGGATGACAGTGCCGGTGCATGGCTCACCTCGGAATTCAAATTTGAAGAACATACCGATTTGTTCCGGTATATGCCCTTTGCGCTGACCTTCCGCATGACGTGGCGCCTGCAGAACGGTGCGCTGGCGTTGGAAGGGGAGATCAGCAACGAAGGGACAGAATCAGCGCCGCTGCTGCTCGGCTTCCATCCGTATTTCAAGATGGAGCCCGATGCGGTAACCGTGATGCCTGTCCGTTGGGAATGGCCGGTTGAAAGCTTCTTCATCAGCGGCTATCGGGAGGAAACGCCGCTATGCGCAAAGCTGCCGGGCGGAGTTCCGGTGTCGGAATTGACGGACGAAGGGTACCATATGCTCGAGCTGGAGCGGCGTGAGGAGAATGTGGTGGAGCTGATCCGGCCGAAGCTTGGACGTAAGCTGCTGCTGCAGCTGGACGCAGGCTTTCCTTTTGTGGTTGCATTCAAGCCGAGCTGGGCGAGCGCAGTTTCGTTCGAGCCTTATTCCTGCTTGACCGATGCCTATGGTCTGCCGTGGGACAAGCAGGTGACGGGAGCGGGGAGATTGGAGCCGCAAGAAACCTTTCGTTATACGCAAAAACTGTCTTCCATTCTTCTCGGATCTGAGGTACAATGAACCTGATCTAGCATGTTAACGTGTGCATAAAGGGGATGAATCGGTTGAAGTTATCCGTATTTACAGTGGTTACGCCCGATTTGACGCCGGAGGAGCTGTGTGCCAGCGCCAAGGAAGCGGGGCTTCAAGGCATTGAATGGCGGTTCAAGGATGTACCGGAGGACGCGAGGCAGGAAGCACCTTCGTTCTGGAGAAACAATCTGGCCTCGATTGATCCTGCCGCCTCGGACGAGGAGCTGAATCGGTTTGTGAAGGCAACGCAGGATAACGGCCTGGTTGTAGCGGGGCTTACTCCGTATTTGAACTGCGGCGACGTGGAAGCGACGGAGCATGTGATGCGTGTCGCGAAGCGGATAGGCGCACCGGCGATTCGCGCCGGCGTACCTCGTTACGACGGAACGGTCGATTATAACACGCTGTATGATCAGGCGGTTACCTACCTGCATGCGGTCGAAGAGCTGTCGAAGACATACGGTGTCAAGGCTCTTGTTGAAACGCATCACGTGACGATCGCGCCAAGCGCGGGACTTGCGCATCGACTCGTAAGCCGCTTCAACCCGGAACATGTCGGCGTCCTGTTCGACCCGGGCAATATGATCCATGAAGGCTTTGAGCATTTCCGCATGGGTATGGAGCTGCTTGGCCCGTATTTGGCGCATGTCCATGTCAAGAATGCGGCATGGATTCCGACCGGCTCGCGGGAAGCGCGTGCTCAAGCGTGGAAGTCCGTCTGGTCGCCGATGAAGGAAGGCATTGTGCCTTGGCATAAAGTGGTGGCGGATCTGAAGGCTGTCGGCTACAACGGCTGGTTCGGCGTCGAGGACTTCAGCGGCGCGCTCTCTTCCAAGGAGCTGCTGAAGACGTATGTGCAGTACATGAAAGAATGGTATGAAGGATAAGAATTAAGGATTGGAATAGGGACCGCGGCAGATGCCGGGGTCCTTTTTCTCGTATACATATCGCGACGAATGCAAATAATGGGATAGATCTTTCATGTTGTTGCTCGGGGGGGCGGATCATGACCATTGGGACCAGGCAAGCAGCAATCCCGGAAGGCTCTGTTCCGCTTTCTAGTCAATTGGAAGTGAGCCTTCGACGCTTGAAAACGCATTATGAGGATTGCTCGGATGTTATGTTCCAGCAGTTGATATCCGGCGAGACGGAAATGCTGCTTGTTTATATAGATGGATTATCGAGCAAAGAAGAAATCGAGCGGTGCGTATTGGCGCCGCTGCGACATTCGAGCGGAACAGCCGGCTCGATCCAAGAGCTGGCCCGAAATATTTCGGCAGCCTCGTATTCCTTTATCGATACATTCGAGCAAATGACGGAGCATCTATCGGACGGTCATGCGGTGCTGCTGGCGGACGGGTCCATTCAAGCGCTGTCCGTAAACGTGACGAGCTGGCCGCAGCGTGCGATCGAGGAGCCCAAGGCGGAGACGGTTGTCCGAGGTCCGAGGGAAGGCTTTGTCGAGACGCTGCAGGTCAATATGTCGCTGATCCGAAGAAGGCTGAAAAAATCAAATTTGAAATTCAAACAGATGAAAGCAGGTCGGCAATCTGAATCTACGATTGTGGTCGCTTATCTAGCAGGGATAGCGGATCCCAAACTCATACAAGAGGTTCGCAGTCGAATCGAGCGAATCGACGCGGATGCGATTCTGGACAGCGCTCATATTGAGGAATGGATCGAGGATAACCCGTATTCTCCGTTCCCGCAGCTCCTGGCTACGGAACGCCCTGACGTAGCGTGCGCCGGGCTGCTGGAGGGGCGGGTGGTTATCCTGCTGGAGGGCACTCCATTCGTACTGATTGCGCCCACGACCTTCTTCACCTT
>JBEPYM010000171.1:0-6990 GCA_041641375.1 Paenibacillus sp. | reverse complement strand
GAGCGAATCTCTTGTCTGCTCTCGATCGACCAATTCCAATATGAGCCTCATCAGTCCCCATAATGACAAATCCATCTTGCACCCGGGGCACAGCCTCAGGGTGCATTTACTTTGGCAGTAGCCTGCATACCGCATTCATTATACAATGAACCTAAGATTTGCCGGTGAACCCATAAAGGGTGCTAGGGAGGGACGATGATGGTACGACCGAGCTTCAATTCCAAATTGTTTTTCTCCATACGCTCCAAGCTGACCATTTTCACACTTCTGCTCATTTTAATTCCTTTTGCCACTAGCGGTTTTGTCACTTATTCCCGATACAATCAAACCCTGGAGACGAATACCGAGGGTTTCGCCTCCCAGATCATCAGTCAGATTACCATTAACTTTAACCAACAATTTGATCAGCTTCACAAGCTTTCTACACTTCCCTACTACGACAATGAATTGCTTCAGGTGCTGCGTAATCACGACACGCCAGAGAAGCAGCAGTTTGTCACCAATGACGAGTTTGAGAAAATGAATCTGTTCATCTCCGCCCTCATGTTCGAGCGCAAGGACCTGAAGGGCATCTTTATCTTCAGCAACGACGGCACGATCTTTAGCAATTATGATCATCCGATCGATCGCAGCTGGAGGCGTGGAGAGCAGTCCTGGATGGTGCTTGCACCAGCCGATGGACAGCTTGTTCTCATCCCACCGCATGATGCTGTCTACTATTCCAACCCTACGGGGCCGACCATCTCTCTCCTGCGTCCCTTGATTGATCCGAAGTATAATACCCGTATTGGCTTCTTCAAGATGGACCTGCATCCTGACTTCTTTAAGAATGTCCTGAAATCCGTTAACTTGGGAAGTAATTCCCGATTGTTCATTTCCAATTCAAATGGAGCGGTGATCTATCCGCCGGGAAGCAGCCTATCCAGTTTCAATAGTGTTAACAATCATGATGTAGAGCTTGACGGCAAACGGTATGTCCATGTAAACCAATGGATTGAGAGCTTCGGCTTGAACGTCACCGGGTTGATCGCCAAGGCAGACCTGGAGAAGGATGCCCGGGAACTGATGCGGTTTACGCTGCTCATTTCGATCGCTTCCTTTATTATCGCTGCGATCGCGGCGGCGCTGGTGGCGGGACGATTTATTCGTCCTATCCTGCAAATGCTCGCTGCAATGAAAAAAGTGCAAAAAGGGCACTTTGATACCCGAACTCGTGTCAGCTCTAACGATGAGCTCGGTTTGCTGGCGGATGGCTTTAACAAGATGGTGAGTGAAATTGACAAGCTGGTGAAGGAGAACTATGAGACGAAGCTGCGCGAACGGGAAGCGGAGCTGTCTGCTCTACATAGCCAAATAAATCCACATTTTCTGTTCAATACACTGGAACTGGTGAGCATGATGGCGGTGAATCAACGATATCTGGAAGTAGTGGACATTCTCGCGGATATGGGCAAGCTGATTCGATATACGGTAGATAAACAGGAGAAGCCGGTCCCACTCAGCGAGGAGCTGAAATTTGCCGAAGCCTACTTCGGCATTCAGCGTATACGAATGCAAGAGCTGCTGAAGGTGGAGATGGAGGTTGATGCTTCCTTGTTAACGCTTCATGTACCCAAGCTGATCCTGCAGCCCTTGATTGAGAATGCTGTGGAGCATGGAATTAAGGAGACTCAGGGTTTAATCAGAGTAATTGTTGAGCGGCATGACCCGTTCATCAGAATTCGAGTTTTTAATACCGGTAGACGATTATGTGATAAGGACAAGTGTTTGATTCTGCAACGTCTGCAGGAGGGTGCACGGCATGCCGACGAACGCTTTGGCGTCGTAAAACGGGGATATGCGCTTCGGAACGTACACCAGAGGCTGCGCTTGCTGTATGGAGACATGTACGGACTGATTATACTGGAACCTGAAGAGGAAGGGACAGAATTCTGTCTACTACTGCCAGAACCATCGATGAAGGGATGAACAAGATCATGGCTAAGAAAAAAATTATGTTAATTGAGAACGAGAAGGTGATGCGTGAGGGGCTGCGTACGTTGATTGAGAATATTATTCAGGGGTTTACAGTCTGTTATGAGGCTGATCATGGAAGAGATGCGCTACAGGCGCTGGATTACACGAAGCCTGATTTAATCATTACAGACATTCGGATGCCAGAGATGGATGGTATTGAGTTCATTCGTCGACTTAGAGACATTGAGCCTGTGTTGCCTGTCATTATTTTGAGCGGGTTCAGCGATTTTGAATATACCAAGCAAGCGATTCGCTACAAGGTATCGGATTATTTACTGAAACCGATTGACCGCCGAGAGCTGGCTGCTGTATTGGACAAATATAAAGCAATGGAGTCGGGTGACAGCAAAGAAGGAGTAGTGGAGGCAGGCAAGGAGAAGCAGGTGATTGAACGAATTAAGGAGATTGTGCGCAATAATGTCCAGGAAAGCGTCTCGCTGCAATATATCGCCGACCACATACATTTAAATCCCAAATATATTTCCTACTTGTTCAAAAACGAGACCGGACAATATTATTCCGATTATGTGAGTGAGGTTCGTATGAACAAAGCGCGGGAAATGCTCCAGAATACGAGCCTGAAGGTGTATGAGATCGCTTCTTTAATCGGGTATGAGAGCGCCAAAACCTTCATGCTTGCCTTCAAGACTAAATATGGGTGTACACCAACCGAGTATCGCAATCAGTCCCGGTAGGGAACTGGATTTGCGATACTTTTTATAGAAACGGATGCATTTCGATGATAGCGTTTACATTGTAGAATCAGAAGCGTAAGGCCATTATGAATGTGAAAGGGGTTATAGATGTGAAGAAAAATGTAACCACAGGATTAAGTTTGGTACTGGGAGCGGCACTTGTGCTGTCAGGCTGTGCAACAGGGAAGGATACAACAGCTGCAACTCCGGCACCAGCCAAGGAGAATGAGCCAAAGAAGCCGGTAGAGCTGAAGCTCTCTTATTGGGGGGATGACCTGGTCAAGAAAGCGTTCGAGGACATTGTTGCGAAGTATAGAGAGAAAAACCCTCATGTCAGTGTGGAGCTTATCCTCATCCCTTCAGCGGATTATCAGCAAAAGCTGTCCATCATGCTTGCCTCTAGCAGCGGTCCAGACATTGCGATGATGAATTCACGAATGATCCCACAATTCCTTGACAATAAACAGCTTCTTGATATTACTGCACTGAAGACGGACAAGGCATACAATTGGGCGGATTTGAATCAGAGTGCTCAGAAGCTGTTCGAGAAGGACGGCAAGCAATATGGGGTTATTGATATTGTAAATCCAACAGTCGTTTTTTATAACAAGAATTTGTTCAAGGAGAAGGGCTTGAAAACCCCATTGGAGTTAGCCAAAGAAGGCAAATGGACGATGGATGAATTTTTGAAGGCAGGGAAAGCGATTGCAGACCCTGCAAATGGGTTGTACGGCATAAGTGTAGCTCGCAATTGGAAGAACTGGCAGGATCAACTTGTGAACATTATCCTGCAAAGCGGCGGCGATCTATTCAGCGAGGACGGCAAGAAATTTCTTCTCAATTCTCCACAAGGCGAGAAAGCTTTACAGATTTACTACGATATGATTTTCAAGGATAAAATCCATCCTAGACCCGGGGACGCCATTAACATCGAGTCTGGCAAGGTTGGCATGCAGGTTATGCGCTACTCCTTCCTACGCAACGTAAGAAGCGTTAAAAACTTTGAGTGGGATATTGCACCGTTCCCAACCGGGGTAGCAGGAGCTCCGATTGAAGTTGGCATGGCAGGTATTTCGGTATTGGCCAGTACCAAGCATGCGGCCGAATCGACAGCGTTGCTTACGTTTATTACGACGGAGGGGATGAAGATGAAAAGCGAGATTCATACACCCGCTCGCCAGTCGATCCTCAAATCACCTGAATTTCTCAATTCCGGCGCTTCTCCAAGTCCTGAAGGAAATCAGCTCGGTTTGATCGGGCAGCTGAATGCCAAGCTTGTCCCAAGCCCTAACCACTATAATTTCCAAAAAATTGATAGCAGCATGCTAACCATTCTCGAATTTATGTATACGGGCAAAATGAATGTGAAGCAGGCGCTGGAGGCAATGGAGAAGGAAATTACACCGCTTATGCAGGTTCAAAGGTAAAGAACGTATGTGAAGCGGCAGTATGCAGGAGGAATGAAACGTACTTCTCATACTGCCGTTCCTACCCTATGACAGGACAAAAAGACAAAGGTGTTGAGAATCCATATGTTGAAGCATGAGAAATGGTATGCCTACGTATTTATCGCTCCAATGGTAATTGGATACCTCATTTTCTTAGCATTCCCAATCCTATCGATCGTAGGGATCAGCTTTACGGATTGGTCGCTAATCGGAAGTCCGAATTTTATTGGATTAAAAAATTACGAGAGAATTGCAACTGATATGACCTTTTGGGTCACTGTGAAGAATACATTGCTTTTCACAGCCGGCTTTGTTCCTTTGAAAATAATCATTGCTTTCCTGCTGGCCTTGCTGATTCTGAAGCGCGTTCCCGGCATTGGCCTGTTTCGTACAGCCATTTTTACACCTGTTGTTGTCTCCCTGGTTGTATGGGCAGTGGTTTGGAAATATATACTTGCAACCGATTATGGCTTGATTAACAGCTTTCTTCATGCATTAGGTTATGACCGGATTCCCTGGCTTTACCATGACCAGCTCACCCTTCCTGCCGTCATTGTTGTCAGCGTGCTGAAGGGGTTAGGGCTGACGATGATCATCTTCCTGGCAGCTTTGTCCGATGTGCCAAAAATGTACTATGAAGCGGCGATTATGGATGGGGCGTCCAAGTTCAAGAAGCTCCTCCATATCACGATCCCTCTCATCACACCCGCCATCTTCTTGAATGTTGTTATCACAGTGATCAATTCCATGAAAATCTTTGGGCAAATTTACGTCATGACACATGGTGGACCTGGTACGAGCACTCATGTCTTCATCTACTATATTTACAAGCAAGCCTTCAAGCTGTTTGAGTTCGGATACGGTTCCGCCATCTCCCTTGTTTTCTTTCTCATTGTGCTGGCGATGACGATTTTCCAATGGAATTTACGCAAAAGGTGGGTGCACCATGAACAATAAAAAGCTAATGTCCTACTTGCCGGGCTACGCGCTGCTCATCTCTGTTACAGCCATTATCCTGATCCCCTTCTATTGGATGGTCGTGACTTCTGTCAAACGCGAGGACGAAATCATGTCGTTTCCACCTAGCTGGTGGCCGGAGAAGTGGCAATTCCAAAATTATTTTGAGCTGTTCCAGGCGATTCCCTTCCATAAGTATATGTTCAACAGCATTTACATCGCTGTGGTGGTTACTGTTTTTACCTGCTTTCTGGCCGCTCTTGCAGGCTTCGCGTTCGCCAAGCTTCACTTTCCATTCCGTAATGCACTGTTCCTCATGCTGCTTAGCAGTATGATGATTCCCGTGGAAGTTACAACCATTCCGCTGTTCCTCTTGTTCTCCAAGCTGGGGCTGACAAATACGCATTTTCCACTCATTGTGCCTACAATTCTTGGCTCTACGGGCATGTTTGGCGTGTTCCTGCTGCGACAGTTTTATCTAACCATTCCGGACGAAATCTCCGAGGCGGCTAGAATCGATGGATGCACACCCTGGATGACCTTCCACCGCATTATGCTTCCAATGGTTGTGCCGGCAATCTCATCCCTGGCGATTTTTGCCTTCCTGCACAGCTGGAACGAGTTCTTCGAACCGCTGATCTATATCAATTCGGATCATCTGTATACGGTTCCGCTTGGCTTGTCGATCTTTTCCGGAGATCTGGAGCCACGCTGGCATCTCATCATGGCTGCGTCTGTCGTCGCGACGCTGCCCCTGCTATTGGTGTTTTTCTTTGCACAGCAGCGTATTATTGAAGGGATTTCCATGACAGGATCAAAGTAAGCGGACCAGTCTGGTCGGAAGGGAGGTGAGTTTCTTTACACATCTTGACAGAGTGAATTCGGTCAACGAGCTCTAATCAGGTAATAAGGGAGGATGGTTTGGTTAATGAAGAAGAGTCGGTTATGGTATGTCGTAATGGCGTTAGCGGTATTGGTAACTGCCGTCGTGTCGCCTTATCCCCGTATGGAAGTGGCACAGGCCAATGCATTCTCCTGGGGTGGCACCAACTATGTAAGCGAAACCCATGCAAGCGGTGATTTCCAACTATTCTACAACAATGCGGCTGCCAAGATTTATGTGGCATCCAACGACCATGCACCAGTCGTTCGCGCCGTGAATGATCTGAAGACCGATATTGGTACCGTTACTGGGGTGACCCCTACCGTTCAGAATTCGACCAGCAACCTGGGTAGTCATGCGATTATTATCGGGACGATTGGCAAGAGCACCGTCATTGACAACCTGATCAGTCAGAACAAGCTGGATGTCACGAATATTTCCGGTAAGTGGGAATCGTTCGTCATTCAGGTCGTGGATAATCCTGTAAGCGGTGTCAGCAAAGGGCTCGTCATTGCGGGAAGCGATAAGCGGGGCACCATCTATGGAATCTACGATGTGTCCGACAAGCTCGGCGTTACCGCTTGGACGTGGTGGGCCAGCATTACCCCTCGCGTGAAATCGACGATTGTGGTGAAGCCGGGCACCTATAAGCAAGGCGAGCCGGCGGTCAAATACCGGGGCATATTTGTCAATTCGCCGCCTTTCCAGAGATGGACGTACGGCGAAGGTAAGTGGGGACCTGATAAGATCAGGAAATATAGTGAATTTCTGCTGCGTATGCGAGGCAATTATTTCTGGACTGCAGAGAACAACAGTAGCGACCCTAACGACGTCTTCTGGGGAACACAGGGCGGCGTATTCAAGCCGGATCTTCTCCAGGAATACGGGATAGTTAAAGCATCGGCGCATGCTTATGCGTTAAACCGCTCCAATATTTAGGGCTTGCTGAATGAATAAAATCCCTTTATCCACAAGGGATTTGGAGCACTTT
>JBEPYM010000170.1:0-7195 GCA_041641375.1 Paenibacillus sp. | reverse complement strand
CGCAGCGAGGCGACGCCGCAGGTTGCCAAGGAAGCAGCGGCCACCGGCGCAAGCACGCTGTGGCTGCAACAGGGGATCTACAACGAGGAATCAGCCCGGATTGCACAGGAAGCCGGCATGACGGCCATTATGGATCGCTGCATCAAAGTGGAAGACGCCATTTTGTTGCCGAAGGGACGCGAGGGGTCGGAATAGAAACGAAATCCCCTGAGGATAATAGTAAAGGCTCTGAGACGGCTCGACCGCCGGAGTACATTTATTGCCATTCCAAAGGAGGAAATCGCCCATGTATCAGCAACAATTCCAACGTCCGTTCTCCAACATGCAGCAACAGCAACCGCAAGCTCAATCCCAATACCGTGGTTTCCAGCGCCAATACCAACCGGTAGGCTATGTACAATCCTCCTACCAAGGTAACCCGCAATCCCAGTACGGCCAACAGCAGTTTAGCCAATTTAACCAATACGGCCACCCGCAAAACCCGGAAGCATATCACACTTCCAACTATGTGGGCAGCACGCCGGACCATGATCGCGCGTTCCGTGAAGACTCCCTGCAGCCAGCAGGCTTTGGCTTCCAAGGCAACCAATATCAACAGTTCCAGCCGCAATACAACAGCGCAAGCACTACCGCTCACATCCAGAACATTCGTCCGTCGGCATTCCCGACGTCCCGTTACATGGGCTAATTGATATCGTGCATCGCTGAATGGGGACCCCTCAAATGGGGTCCTCTTCGTTTCTTTTGACAAAACGTGCGGTTGGACGTACCATACGTATAGATGCTGTAGGCCGAGTACGGGAGTGAGGATACTATGAATTGGATGGGCGTGCTGCAGCAGTTCGGGCGTTCGCTAATGCTGCCGATGATTGCGCTGCCCGCGGCAGCGCTGTCGCTGTTTCTTTCACAGCTGCCTTGGGATATGGTCGGATTGACGTTTATCGGGAATATGCTTGTCATTGCGGGCAGCTCGATTTTTATGTATTTGCCCTATATTTTTGCCGTCGGCGTTGCGCTTGGCTTGACGGAGAGCGCCGGTATGGCGGGGATGTCAGCTCTGCTTGGATACTTTATTTTTGAGCAGCTCACGTATGTGTACATGGGGCTTGATTTGCAGCTTGGCATCCCAGGCGGTATTCTGCTTGGCTTGCTGGGAGCATTGACTTATCACCGCTGCAAAGACATTCGCTTTCCGGAATACATACAATTTTTTGGCGGTCCTCGAATCGTTCCGCTTTTGCTATCCTTTGAAGCACTGCTGCTTTCCGCTGTCATGTTCTGGCTCGGTCCGCCGCTGCAGGCTGCGCTCCAATGGTTTGGCTCGCTCCTTCTTGGAATGGGCGGCTTCGGCGCCTTCCTGTATGGAGTCAGCTACCGGCTGCTGGTGCCGTCCGGTCTACATCATATTTTGAACAATTTCGCCTGGTTCCAGGTCGGCACCTTTACGCTCCCGAACGGCGTTGCGGTCAGCGGCGATTTGCCCCGATTTTTTGCCGGAGACCCGACGGCTGGCCTTTATATGGCGGGTTTGTACCCGATTATGATTTTTGCTCTTCCGGCTGTCGCCTTGGCGATTATACACGAAGCCCGCGAGGATCTGAAGCCGAAGGTGAAGGCGACCTTCCTGACCGCGGCTATGGGATCTGCGTTGACAGGGGTAACCGAGCCCATCGAGTTTGCGTTTCTTTTTGCAGCGCCAGCCTTGTTTCTTGTGCATGCAATTTTATCCGGCACAGCGATGTGGCTCGCTCACTTGCTGCATATCAAGCATGGCTTTTCGTTTGCGGGAGGGTTGTTTGACTTCGTCATCAATTTCCACCTGTCCTCGAACGCACTGCTGCTCATTCCGCTTGGCATCGGATATGGACTCGTTTATTATTTTCTGTTTCGCTGGGCGATCAGGCGCTTTCAAATTCCGACTCCGGGTCGTGAGGAAGGCTCGCAGCTGGAGGAATGGGCCGGCGATATCCCTTACCGGGCGCCGCTCATTATGCAGGCGCTTGGGGGCAAGGAAAATATTCGGCATATCGAGGCTTGTATTACTCGGCTGCGGCTGACAGTTGTCAATGACCGGCTCGTCGACATTAATGCGCTCAAAAACCTGAGTGCTGCAGGGGTCATTCGCCTTGGCGGCGGGAACGTGCAGGTCGTATTCGGGACATTCTCCGAACTCATCCGGGAGGAAATCGTGAAGGTGCTAAGGAAGGATATGCAGCAGGTGCATTTCCATGCACCGATGCAGGGTCGGATGATTCCGCTTGACGATGTGCCTGACGCGATTTTCTCCGGCAAGCTGGTCGGGGATGGGGTCGCTTTTATTCCCGAGAAGGGGGAGCTCGTCTCCCCGGTCAAGGGTAAAATTATGATGATTTACCCGACCAAGCATGCGATTGGCATTGTGACGCCGGAGAAGCTGGAAGTGTTGCTGCATGTCGGTATCGATTCCTCGCAGCTTGAGGGCAAGGGGATGACGCTGTTGGTCAAGGAAGGCGACGAAGTAGAACCTGGCAAGCCGTTGCTTCGATTCGATCTCGGGCTGCTGCGTAAGCATGCCAAGTCGGCGATTACGCCGATGATTATTACGAATCACGGAAAATATGTGAAATCGTGGAGCTTCGCTCCGTTTAAGGCCGTCAAGAAAGGTCAGGCGTCCGTAATGTCCGTCATTCTGAAGGAGGTGATGCCGAATGCTGACCGAACAAATGCTTAAAGGAATCGGTGCATCTTCAGGCATTGCAATTGGCCGAGCTTTTGTGCTGCCCTCCTGGGAGTGGGACTTTCCCGAGAAGATGGTTGATGTGTCCGAGCTGGCGATCGAATTTGAACGGCTGTCGGACGGGATTCTAACCTCCAAAAACGAACTCAGTACAATCAAAAGCCATCTTATGAAGACGATTGGCGGGGATCCTTCCCGTATTTTTGACGCCCACCTGGCAATCCTTGATGATCCCGTGTTTATGGATGAGGTTCAAGGCATCATCGAGCGTCAATACAAGGCTGCTGAGGTTGCGGTGAAAGAAGTCATAGACAAATTCGTCAACATGTTTGCACTGCTTGACGATGAGTATATGCGTGAGCGGGCGCTCGACATCAAGGATGTCGGCAACCGGCTGCTCAAGCATCTTCTCGGCAAGCCGGATGTCGTACTCCCGGTGACGACCGAGCCGTTCATTCTGGTAGCCAAGGAAGTGTCGCCCTCCCAGCTGGCCCATTTGAACCCGCGCAATGTGCTGGGCGTCGTCACCATCGCAGGGGGAGTTACGTCTCATTCGGCCATTATGGCGAGAGCGATGGCAGTGCCGCTGGTGATGGGGCTCGAAATAAGACAGGAGCTTCCGATTCAAACCGGTGATTTGCTCGTCATCGATGGAGACGAAGGGAAGGTGCTTGTTAACCCGGAGCAGTCGGAGATCGAGAAATATGAGCGTATCCGCGCACATCTGGATGCAAGCCGCGAGAACTTGAAGCGAATTGCACTCGTACCGGCTGCGACGCTGGACGGTAAAGAGGTTCAGCTCGAGGTTAATATTACGTCGCTCAAGGAGCTTGAGATTGCACTCCAATACGGTGCAGTCGGGGTCGGCTTGTTCCGGACGGAATTTGTATACATGGACCGCACTGAGATCCCATCCGAGGACGAGCAGTTCGAGGTGTATCGCAAGGCGGCTGAGACGATGGGGGGAAAGCCTGTCGTCATTCGTACGCTGGATATCGGTGCGGATAAGCAGGTCGATTATTTCGCCCTGGAGGACGAAGTGAATCCGGTGCTCGGGTATCGAGCGATTCGGATCTCGCTGGACCGTACCGATATGTTCAAGCAGCAGCTCCGGGCCATATTGCGCGCAAGCCTCCATGGAAACGTTAAGGTGCTGTTTCCCATGATTTCGTCCCTGTCCGAAATTCAAGCTGTCAAAGCGGTGTGGGAGCAAGCGAAGACGGAGCTTGCTGCGGAAGGGATACCCTTCCGCAGCGACGTTCCGATCGGCATCATGATTGAGGTTCCCGCCGCTGCCGTTATCGCCGATCTCTTGGCTGAAGAGGTTGATTTCTTCTCGATCGGAACGAATGATCTTACGCAATATGTGCTTGCAGTCGACCGGATGAACGAGCATATCGCACACCTGTACGATCCGCTTCAGCCGAGTGTGCTACGCGTCATTGCCGCAACGGTTGCGGCAGCGAAAGGGGCGGGAATCGACATCAGTGTCTGCGGCGAGCTTGCCGGCGATGTCCGCGCGCTGCCCTTCTGGCTCGGACTTGGTGTTACGAATTTGAGCATGTCTGTGCAATCGCTGCTGCCGTTGAAGCAGCGGGTGTTACGGGCGAGCTGCGCTGAAGCTGCCGAGCGTCTCGATGCAATCAGGCGTTGCCGGACTTCTGATGAGGTACGTGCTCTGCTTGACCCTCCGATCCGTCTGACTGAAGAGGAGACTAAATAAACGCAACAATCCCCGCAGCTTTGAACGTGAAGCGTGCGGGGATTGTTTGGTTAGCGCTGCTCAGCCAAGGCGTCGCAGAAGGCTTTGGCGTATGGCGGAAGGTCGGGCGGACGCCTTGCGGAGATCAGGTTGCCATCTACAACGACCGCTTCGTCAAACCATTGCGCACCCGCATTCTCCATATCGTCGCGAATGCCTGGAGTTGAAGTCACCTTGCGTCCTTGCAACATTTTTGCGGAGATAAGCACCCAGCCGGCATGGCAAATTTGTCCGATTGGACGGCGGAGATCATCCATTCGCTTCACAAGGGCAAGCACCTCCGGATAGCGGCGCAGCTTGTCGGGAGCCCAGCCTCCGGGGACAAGGACGCCGGCGATGTCGTCCGTCACGATGTCGCCGAACGATAGTTCAGCCTTTGCTGGTACGCCGTATTTGCCATGATAGACGGCGCCGCGCTCGGGGCCGGCAAGCAGCACTTCCGCGCCTTCCTCACGCACGCGATAGATGGGGTACCAAAGCTCCAAATCCTCGAACTCCTCATCCACAAGACAGATGACTTTTTTTCCGTTCAGTCTCATTCTTTATTCCCTCCCTGCACAATAAACACTCACCTTCGAGTCTAGCGAATCCACATCCGTTTGTCCAACCCGTCGCCACAATGGTAAAAAGTGTTTCATCGCATTTGGCAGGAATTTTTCCGGGCGGAGGCGAATAAGTGAGAAAGATTTTTTGCAAGACGCAACCGACCTGATTTGGGGGAATTTCTGATATGCATAAGACGTGCACTTGCGGAGAAACAATGACCTTGCACCTTCGCAGCGTTATTTTTTCCGGCAAGGTGGAAATCGAGAATGTCCCGATTTTTTCTTGCGACAGCTGCAACCGCAGCGAGGTGCTTTCCGATGTCAAGCCTGAGTTGAAGGGGCTGATTGGTGAACTGGGCAACGATCCGCCAAAGCAGCACGTATATTTTAATGAGCACAACGAGTTGGCCTATTTGATGTGCTCCGTTTCGGACAAAGATGCGGTCCATATGCCGGTGCGAGAAATTGTGACCGACCGCATTAACCAATTGCTCGATTTGCTCCTGCTTGCCCAGTCGCTTGGCGATGACGAATGGGCGGAGGATGCGAGAAAACGGCTGTCTCAGATTACGAGGCATGCTACATACGACCTAAGCGGCCTCCAGCCTTGACGCTGAGAGGTCTTTTTACCTGTTATGAGCTTCAGACATTGCGAAAAGTAAAAATTTGTCGTATCATAACGTTATCGTGTAAATTGGACAGCCTGTGTACAAGAGCCTGCTTATCAGGCTACATCTCATATATTGGAGAGGTTAATAGTGACGGTTACAATCTATGATGTCGCAAGAGAAGCAGGCGTTTCGATGGCTACCGTTTCGAGGGTTGTGAATAACAATCCGAATGTAAAGCCGCAAACCCGCAAGAAGGTGTATGAAGCGATCGAACGTCTCGGTTACCGTCCGAACGCCGTTGCCAGAGGTCTCGCCAGCAAGAAAACAACAACGGTTGGCGTAGTTATCCCGGATATTTCCAATCCAATCTTCTCGGAGGTTGCAAGAGGGATCGAAGATATCGCCAATATGTATCATTATAATATCATCCTGTGCAATGCGGATAAGAAGAAGGATAAGGAGATTCGCGTCGTCAATACGCTGCTGGAGAAGCAGGTGGACGGGCTTCTCTTTATGGGCGGGATTGTAACCGAGGATCATATTCAAGCGTTCAAAACCTCCAATGTTCCCATTGTGCTATGCGCAACGAGTGATGAGAAGGAATCGATGCCGTCCGTTGATATTGATCATGAAGGGGCCGCATTCGACGCCGTATCCGAATTGATCAAGCAGGGGCATGCCAAGATTGCGATGATCAGCGGCACGCTGCAGGATCCATCCAACGGATACGCGCGTTACCAGGGCTACAAGCGTGCGCTCGAGGTGGCAGGGCTTCCGCTGCGTGAGGAATATGTGCGAATCGGGAATTACAAATATGAATCCGGCATGGAAATGACGAAGTTTTTCCTGGGGCTTGAGGATCGGCCGACCGCGATTTTTACCGCTAACGACGAGATGGCGATCGGGGCGATTCATACAATTCAGGATAACGGACTAGCGGTACCTGCCGATATCTCGATCATCTCGGTCGACAATATCCGTATGGCGTCTATGGTTCGACCGCAGCTATCGACGGTAGCCCAGCCTATGTACGATATCGGTGCAGTTGCGATGCGGCTGCTGACGAAGCTGATGAAGAAGGAGAACGTTCAGCAGAATCGTGTCATTCTCCCTCATGAGCTGATTCATCGGCAATCCGTTGTCGCACGAGCATAAGTGGATATTGCAATTCGAGCTCATCCTCGGATGGGCTTTTTTGCTGGGATCAACTCTCTGTAAGGAAGGAAGCTGGACATCGAATGCGAACGAATGCTATTGGTTTGATCGGGGCTATGCAAGAAGAGATTGAAATGCTCATTCCACAGATGGAAGGAGTAGAGACGAGTACGAAGGCGGGAATTACGTTCTATGCGGGTAAGCTAGGCGGACATCATGTTGTCTTGTGCCGCTGCGGCGTAGGCAAGGTTAATGCGGCAGTGTGTACACAGGTGCTCATCGATACGTTCGGCGTATCTCGGATCATCTTTACCGGGGTTGCAGGAGCGCTGCATCCGGAGCTGTCGATTGGCGATATTGTCGTGTCGACAGAAAGCATGCAGCATGACATGGATGTTACGGCGCT
>JBEPYM010000169.1:0-7259 GCA_041641375.1 Paenibacillus sp. | reverse complement strand
TTTACTTTAGAACAAATTCAAGCTCATATCAATAATATTAATAATGACTCTTCTCGCCATGATTTTGCTATTTGTTTAAAAGATGATGACCAAATGATTGGTGAATTATCTATTTTTGATATTGACGAAGAAGATAAAAAAGCAGGATTTAGAATCTCAATGAGTTCTATAAAATTAACAGGAAAAGGTTATGGAACTGAAGCTATTAAAATTGTATTACGATTTGTTTTTGAAGAACTAAAATTAAATCGATTACAGTTAGAAGTGTTTAGTCATAATCTTCGAGGAATAAGAGCATATGAAAAAGTGGGATTTGTAAAAGAAGGCGTTTTACGTGAATCTTTATATTATAATGGAACTTATTCTGATGAAATTATTATGGCGATAATTGGAGATGATTATAAAAAAATTAAAGTGTAAGAGTGAACTTTGATTTTGCTGTTAGAGGTACTGGAATTTCGGCGGCGAGCATAAGAAAGTGTTCGAGTGCAGGAGAACAAATGAAGTGCAGGGGGAAATCCAGATTATGCAGGAGCCCGATAAAATTTATAACACTGCGGTAGAGGCAACTCTTGAAGTAATCGGAGGCAAGTGGAAGCCGGTTATTTTGTTCCATCTCACGTTCGGAAGGAAACGTAATGGCGAACTAAAGCGCCTGATGCCTGCCATAACGCAAAAAGTGCTGACTCAGCAGCTAGCGGAACTAATAGATGACGGAATCGTGTTCCGTATTTCTTATAACCAAGTGCCGCCGAAGGTCGAATATGAGTTGACGGACTATGGCTGGAGCCTGAAGGAAATCCTTCATCTCATGTGCAGATGGGGCGATACGCATATCGAAAAGGTATATGGCGATAGGGGAATGGTGTTATTCGAACCGCCACAATCGAATGGATGAGAAAAAACCGGTCCCCGGATATTAGGAACCGGTATGACGAGTTTATTCCTAAGTTATGGAATGACCTTGCGCTGGCGGAATTGTTCAAAGATGTCCATAAACATCTTTTCCGTATCGACGAATTCATGGAAGCCGAAACGGCGAGATTTTGAGCTGTCGGAGAAAAAGTCGTAATCCCAAGAGAACACGAAATCCCCGAACCGCCAGGAAGAAACGTCCATATAGCTATTCCTCATTAAATCATATTTCCCCACCATGAAGTTCCATAGCGCTTCCTTGTCAGCCATGACTACCTCTAAAGACATCGGTAACGGAGGGGCGGTCTCGAGTTCGAAAAATGCCGCGATCTTCGGCCAAAGCTCGTTCCATCTGAACAAGTCGCCGTTCGTAATGTTAAATGCCTGATTCGCGCAACGTTCATCGGTTGCCGCCCAGACTGTTGCGCGAGCCAGCAAGTTTGCATCGGTCATTTCTAGCAGGCTGTTATAAGCGCCAGGCTTCCCGGGAAACCGAAGTGGCAGGCCCAGTTCCTTGGACATGGAGGCATAAATCGCAATAACCATCGCGAGGTTCATCGGATTTCCCAATGCAAACCCGCTAACGACTGACGGTCGAAGGGCCGACCAGGTCCATGTGGTTCCCGGCTGACGTTGTTCAAGGAATTGCTGTTGGTCGATATTGAACTCAGGAGGCATATGGTTGGCATCCGTCTCCCGCGCCGGCGTTTTGAAGGGGCCGAGATGCGCACCGTACACTTTGTAGCCTTGCATCAGACTGATATGTGCAAGGTTCGGGGCAATCGGTTCGATCACATTGACCACGTTTACAAGCATGGCTAAGTTGGGCGGAACCAGTTCGGCCCATGTAGGGCGATCTTGATAAGCGGCATAGAAGATATGTGTGACTGTGGTTAGATTGCCCAGTTTCGCTAAGGTATCCTCTTCGTTAAGCAGGTCTGCCGCCACATATCGTAATCGGCCGGCGTCCTCACCGCCACGTCGCGAAACGCCGATGATATTCCATTCAGGGAGTGTTATCAGATAGTCGATGAGATTTCGTCCGATCACTCCGTTAGCTCCAACGACAAGAGCAGTTTTATTTGCTTTCATTTCATCTGGTTCCATGAAAAATTCCTCCTCCTCTTTTACCGTTAGTATGAGCGGGAGGAGAACTGGAGAAAAGTACGCACTTTGAACTCATATAGTTACTTGAAAGTAACATTTGGGACATGAGGGACATATTTTTGGGAAACACGCAGCTTTGTCGCCGTTATGACCGTTAAGCTGAACCGTATCATGAGTGACGGCGAAATTTTTGGTGTTTCAGAATAATCGTCCAAAGGAAGATGATAGGTTAGGATTGGAGATACAACCTATATCGACCCATAAACGGCGCTTTTTCATTTTTTTAAGCTAACGGGCAGCGATTTTCTGACTATTACGCATTTGCAACTGTAAGTGGCGCAAACGCAACCTCAATCATATAGCATGGACTCCATTGTTTTTCTATACTTAAGGTCACAAATAGCAAAGGAGATCAAGCCTATGACGTTTAGTGAAAAATTGTTGCAACTTAGAAAAGAAAAAGGTTACTCCCAGGAAGTGCTAGCCGAAAGACTAGGCACGACCAGACAGGCAATCAGCAAGTGGGAAAACGGACAAGGGTTTCCCGAAACCGAAAAGCTGCTAATGATCGGCAACCTGTTCGAAGTGTCCATCGATTATTTGCTGAAGGAGAGCGAGGTGAAGGGCGGCGTTGACGAGCGTGGGTATTATGTCAGCCAAGAGATGGCGGAAGGGTATTTGAGTCATCAGCAGAAGTCAACCAATCGCATCGCGTCAGGCGTGTTCCTGCTGATTATGGCTTGTTTGCCGTATTTGATGTTTCGACAGGAACCCGTCGTATATTCCTTTCTTATTATTCTGATAGCGGCAGGAGGCGTCATTACGCTCATATCCGCCATACTTAAAGACGAGGAACGGTACCACGTACTGGAGAAAGAAGCTCTTATGCTGGATCAGGGTTATGTGAAGCAATTGATGGAACGCTTGAATCGATTGAAGAGTAGGTACGCAACCGTAGTCATCGTCGGTGCTGGTATGGTGGTGGTAGGCGGAATGGCTTTTTTGCTAGAGAGAAAGGGGATCTCCGAAGGCGCATTAGTCCCTTATTATCCGGTTTGCGTCGTTTTGATCGCTATGGGTGCATATGCAATTATTCGAACATCTATGCTGTGGTCCTCCTATAGTCTGCTGATCTACAATGAGAAGCATATTAATTGGCGAAATAACGGCTTCTGGAGAAAAGTCAGGAAAAGGATTGCTAAAAAGCTTGGCCCTTAATCAATGTATAACACTAGGAAGATGTCTATTGTTAATAAGGCCGCCGATTATTTCGGCGGCTTCACTATAGACAGACGAATATAGCACTGCTATAATGGGGGCATGAATACACATGACAAAATATTGGCGGCGGCCCTTAGGGTTCTCGAAGTGGAAGGTGGGGCCCAGTTTTCGACACGAGCCGTTTGTGCGATCGCGGAGGTTACGGCCCCTACGCTTTACCATCATTTCGGCAACGCCGATGGACTGCTGAGTGCTGCCATAGCAGAAGCGTTCCGTCAGTTTCTCGAAAGCAAGAATGCCGCGGTTGTATCTACAGTCCCAGAGACGGCCCTTCGGCAAGGATGGGATGACTATGTCCACTTCGCGTCAACCCGTCCTCGGCTTTATGCTGCGATGATGGGGCGCTTGCTTGAAGGCGCTCAGATCGACGCCGCAGATCAGGCGTACCAAAAACTAGTGCAAAATATTCAAGTGATCGCAGCCAAAGGCCAACTGGCAGTGTCGGCAGAGGCAGCGGCAGATATGGTTTGGGCCTCCGCCAATGCCGCCTCTTTGCTGCATGTGACTGCCCAAAATCGTAAAACATCTCCTCCCCAGCCATCCGTCATTGAACTCATTCGCGAAGGAGCCCTGCAGATCATTCTGAAATGATTCATAATGATGACACAAGCGAGATCGCCTAACCAACCTGTTACTTCAGGAGGCTGGCGATCTTTTTTTCGTTCCGGCGATGGCAACGCCTACTGCATGCTTATTTGGACTCATGTAGTGATCTCGTTGTAGTTCTTACAGATCGAAGAAGGGAAATAACTAGCGCGGGTTTGTGCGTCAAAAAGTATAGCGCTGCTATAGACATTTGCATATAGCGGCGCTATAATGATTGTATAGCGGCGTTATACTGTAAGACCGCTTATGATCAATGAAGGAGGGTTACTATGTCATCCAAACCTCAGGAACTGGTCGTCGTCACCGGTACGTCCAGCGGAATCGGTCAGGCTACCGCGAAACGGCTCGCGGCTGACGGTTTTCACGTTCTCGCAGGGGTTCGGCGTCCGGAAGACGCCGCCAAGATTAACAGCAAAAATATCGAGGCTGTGATCGTAGATATCACTAATGTGGACACGTTGAAGGCACTGGCCGAACGGGTGGAGCAAGATTCGCTTGGTCGCCGATTACGAGCGGTGGTCAACAATGCCGGTATCGCCGTCAATGCACCTCTCGAAATGGTTCCGCTCGATGAACTGCGACGCCAGTTGGAGGTCGGCGTAATCGGCCAGGTTGCAGTTATTCAGGCGCTAACACCAGCCTTACTGACCAGTGGCGGCCGCGTGGTCAATATTGGTTCACTCGGCGGCAAAGTCTCTATGCCCGGTTTCGGGGTCTACTCAGCGGCAAAGTTTGCAATGGAGGCGATCAATGACAGTCTACGCAGAGAAATGGCTTCATTCGGCCTTAAGGTCATTATGATCACTCCCGGTGGTGTCAGCACCCGCATGTCTGAGCAAGGCATTAAGACAGCGGAACGACTAGCCGGGTTGATGACACCAGACCAGCACCGGCGCCATGATCGTCTCTTTGGCGCCGTGAAGGCTTTAGCGGAAACGTGGGCAAAAGACGGTGTCCGGCCTGAGAAAGCGGCGACAGTGATTTCGCGCGCAATCCACCATCGCCAACCGCGTACCCGCTACACGGTTGGCCGTGATGCAGCACTGCTGACCCGACTGGTCCGCTTCCTCCCAGACAGACTACTCGACCGGATGCTCCGCATCCATATGAAGCTGCAATAAAGGGAATTTACCTTCGAAGCTGCCAAGATTGCTATTGAATAGAATAAAGCTTGCTCATGGCAACATAATCGGTTAAATATATTCCCTGCAATGGCTGTATCAGCAGCGATTGACATCAATACTTTTTACCACAAGGAGATCGCTTTGTCTCTATAATATGGCTATTGTATGACGATCTAGATCAAGACATCTCTGACTGCTTTACCTGACAACATAGACCGAGCCAAGCTCTCTAACGCAACTGGAGGTGCTATTCCTGGCATCGAATGAGAGTAGTTTCATCGCGGGCGCCGAACTTTTTGTGGATGGCGGTTTCATCGCGGTCTGACGGCCATAGGAAGCGGAAATTTTACTAACCATCTGGATCGGCAAATGTAAAGGTTCGCCCGAATGGTCCATCTATTGGTGGGGATGTAATCTTTCAAGCCTTAAGCGAAATGGGAATTCCGATACTCGCCACCCCCGGTCACAATGCGGGAATTCTGGTTAGAGATCAGGAAAAGGCAATTTACTTTATGCTCAAATGATCCGATTTTGTAACAGGCGGATGCCTTTTGATCGACAGTGTGCTCCCTCACCACTCCGGAGTCGGACCGGTGAGGGAGCGCACTGTGCATTCCTAGAGCTTTATTACTCGACAGCTGTTATGATTCAGTAATAAATTTATCCAAAGGGCCTAAGATTTCGACATCAAGCTTCACACAGGCTTCTATGACTCTTGAAATATCGGGGACGGAAGGAATCGGTAATTCAGGTGTCATGGCAGGGTCGCCAGCTTCTACGAAGATTCGTTCAAAGCTCGCGGGGCTGATAAGGTTAATAAGGCGGGCTGGGCGATCTCCCATGACGCGGAAACCATGCGGGATTTTTTTCGGCAGAAAAACAATGGCTCCCGCTGCTGCTTGAATCAATCGTCCATCCAACAGGAATGAGACATTCCCTTCAATGACATAAAAAGTCTCGTCTTCATTGTGGTGGATGTGATAGGGGGTCTCGGATCCGACGGGTAGAAGCTCGTCGACCCAACTGAATTGTCCGCCAGTGTCAGCGCCACGAAGTCTGATATTAACCAATCCGTTTAGATACCAAAGCTGTTGTCCTTCTTCCGGTGACAAAACAAGAGGTCTGAGGTTTGCGTCCATAGTTCATTCCTCCATGTAAGTGAAATACAGATTACAGTAAGTGTATCGTAATATGGATATAAAAGTTGTAGATTTATGTCGTCTTGCGGTTAACATGGCGGTATTGCGAAGAAGATTGAAAAAATGCGTGAACGCTACTGACAGACTGATGTCAGTAGCGTTTTTGTATGCTGGGACCAGCCTAAGTATAAAGGAGTTGGATTCAGCCATGGATACGAAGGAAATATTGCGTAAGTTTGAGGATACGGTGAGCGGCTATATACGGGAATTGGAGCGCTTCAGTCTTGAGCAGCTGCTGTGGAAGCCTGCGACAGATGAATGGTCGCTCGGCCAGATGTATTTGCATTTGATCCATTCCGCACAGTTCATGCAATTGCGGAACGTCGCGCTATGCCTCGATGGCGGCCCGACCGTCTTATCGACGGGAAAGACGAAGCAGGGGGAGGAGCTGTTCTCGACGGGAAGTTTCCCGCCGGATCGCATCAAGGTTCCGGCTTCGCCTCAATACACGCCGCCCCAACCGGAAAGCAAGGAGCAACTTGTGGACGGGCTGTGGGAAACGGTTCGTCGAATGGTTGAGATCGAACCTTCGGTGGCGTCAGCGTTCGAGCAGATTACCCAAGCACGATCAGAAACGGGAGACGAGACCGTCCGACATAGGGTTGTCCATCCGCGACTTGGCGGGTTGGATGCAATCGAATGGTTCTGCTTGATCGAGATGCACTATCGCCATCATTTGCTCCAGAAGAAGCGTCTGGACGATGCTTGGAGGGAAGCGAATGTCTAAGGCCGAGCCCGAAAGTGGACGGCCTTCCTATTGGATAGGCGTCGTCTCGGCATCGCATTCCGGGAGGGCGATAGGGGCGGATTCGCCCAGTTGTACTGAGCTGGGAGGAGGTGACTAGGGGCTCGAAGGGCAGAAGAAGGAAAAATAAATGACGCGGAAGACTGCCATGAATCGTGGCGGTCTTCTTTTTGTGCGCCACGCATGGCGATTAACTAGGCGGTGAAAGTCCGCTGTGGGGGCTTGTAGTTGCCAACCACTAGCCAAGAGCAAGGGTGTCCATCGCGAGGTGGAATCTGAAGG
>JBEPYM010000168.1:0-7318 GCA_041641375.1 Paenibacillus sp. | reverse complement strand
GTTTTGGAATTAAAGGTGCTGCAATGGCTACATTATTGTCCAGACTTTTCAGCGTTGTTTTTCTCTTATGGTATCTACATAACCGAAGATTGATTTCTCCACTACGCATCTGGTCTATTCGCCGTGACCTTCTCGTAAAATTGAGTCGATTAGCAACACCTGCTGCTTTTGAACGTTTATTTATGCGAACGGGACAAATCCTTTATTTCGGTATGATTATTCGGATGGGTACCGAGGTTTATGCAGCACATACTCTAACGGGGAATTTCACGATGTTTTCAACGGTTGTTGGGACTGGCCTCGCCGTAGCAACAACGACATTGATCGGGAAAAATATAGGGGCAAAGCAGATCGAGGATGTAAAGAATTTAGGAACGGTAGCAATCGGGGTCAGTTCACTCGTGATGACAGCAGTGCTCCTCATCATATGGGGCATATCATTTACTGCTATCTATCTCTTCACGGAAGACCCTATTGTAATTAGGCTAATTGTAACCATCTTGCTCATTGATGTAATTGCTCAGCCAGCAACAGGTGCAGTGACAGCTCTTACTGCTATTTTACAAGCCGGAGGCGATACGAAGTTCCCAATGTATGTAACCTGGTTCGGCATTTGGGGAATACGGACTCTTGGAGTTTATATGCTTGGCGTTCATTTAGGTTGGGGGTTGGTAGGAGCATGGATTGCAATTGCAATAGATAACTACATTCGAGCAGTGATTTTATTTATTCGATATCGATCCTTTAGATGGTTAAAGCAAATATAAATCTAACAAAGAGGTGCCAGAGAATGTTTAATGCCGCCATTATTTTTATTCTTGCCGGGTTAGCAGAAATAGGGGGAGGTTATCTAATTTGGCTTTGGCTTAGGGAAGGAAAATCGTTTTGGTTAGGAGGGTTTGGCGGAATCTTGCTGGCACTTTATGGTGCGATCGCTACCTTTCAATCCTTTCCTTCTTTCGGTCGGGTATATGCAGCTTACGGCGGGGTATTTATTGTTTTATCTGTTCTATGGGGATGGGGAATCGATAAAAAGACACCTGATCTCTATGATTGGATCGGTGCGGCGATCTGTGTAATAGGCGTATCGGTCATGTTATGGGCTCCGAGGAACTGACGGTATCATATTCTTGATGGAGGTAGATGAATGGGTTGGATTTATCTTGTGCTTGCTGGAGTTGCTGAAATATTTTATGCCGCTGCCATGCCGAAAACAGATGGTTTTACACGTCTTATCCCAAGTGCCTTTTGCGTCGCGTTTATTGTGGTCAGTATGTATCTTCTCTCGTTAGCTACTCGCACCATACCAATCGGAACAGCTTATGCCGTTTGGGTTGGAATCGGAGCAGTTGGAACTGCGACCTATGGAATTATCATGCTCGGTGAAGATAAAAGCATATTAAGGATTCTTTGTTTTTTATTTATAATAGCTGGCATCATCGGCCTCAAAGTTTTATCAGCAGAACAAAAGTAAAAAAGAATGGAATGTAGCATACTTATACTTCATCGATGAGGGGATAAATCTTTGGATACATTTGATATCATTTTACTAAGTTTACTTATTTTTATTGGCGCATCGTTGTACTCATCAGTCGGACATGGAGGAGCCTCTGCCTATTTGGCTGTGATGGCTCTATTTGGTTTATCGCCAGCGCTTATGAAGCCGATTGGTCTTGTTCTAAATATATTGGTTTCAAGTATCGCAACAGTTCGGTTTTATAGAGCAAGATGTTTTTCGTGGTCTGTATTTTTACCAATCAGTATAGCGGCAATCCCATGTGCCTACTTAGGGGGAGCAATGACAGTTCCTAGTCATTGGTACAAATGGATAGCAGGAGTTATTCTTTTATTCAGTGCGGGACGGTTATTGCTTAATAATTCCAATACAGAGAAAAAAGAAAAGCGCATGCCTTGGTATGGGGCGGTTATTGCAGGAGTCATTATTGGATTTTTGTCTGGATTAGTAGGTGTAGGTGGTGGAATTTTTCTTAGTCCGTTACTCCTATTTATGGGATGGGCTAGCGCTAAGACAACTTCCGGTGTATCAGCTGCCTTTATATTTGTGAACTCAATATCTGGACTTTTGGGGCTATCGACAAACGTTTTTGAACTCCCTACTTATCTTCCATTTTTGGCTATTGCTGCAGTAACAGGTGGAGTAATCGGATCATGGTTTGGCAGCAAACAGAAGGTTCAAAATTCAACCATTCTTAAATTACTTGCAGGAGTACTTATAATCGCAGGCTTGAAATTAATCTTAGTTTAAAAACTGAGAAAATGATACATTCGTATCTATATACTTTGCGGGTGGTGTTAGCTTCGCTGGTACTACCTCAACAAGTAGGTACGGGAAGCCTTAGAGTAAGAAAAAACGATAAGCCGGGTACATCCAAAGGCTTAGCGTATATTTTCGTTAAAATGTTGGTGGCACCCCTTAGTCAGCTTCAAGAGGCATCTGTGTCCTCGCAGCGGATTGGGCAAATGCTGAATATGCCTGTCGAGGAACGTGGGGGACAGTTGCAGGCAGGTGCTGCTGACGCCGCGGCACTATCCTTCCATGCAGTGTCATTCCGTTACAGCGATCACCAGGAGACGCTAACGAACATCAGCTTTACGATTCCTGAAAGAAGCCGAACGGCTTTTGTCGGGAGCAGCGGATGCGGTAAAAGCACCTTGTTCAAATTGATTTGCGGCTTTATTCAGCCAACGACAGGAGCAGTCGTATTGAAGGGACATCCTCTGCAGGAGTGGGACCTGGAACACGCAAGAGCTCAGATCTCTCTTGTGTCGCAAGACGCCTTTTTGTTTCCGGGTACGATTGCGGAGAACATCGCTCATGGCAAGCAAGGAGCAAGCCTCAGGGAAATCATTGACGCGGCAAAGATGGCCAATGCTCATGAATTCGTATCGGAATTGAAGGAAGGGTATCAAACTTATGTGGGAGAACGTGGCATTTTGCTGTCAGGGGGTCAACGGCAGCGTATAACGATTGCCAGGGCCTTTCTCAAAAATGCACCACTATTGCTTCTCGACGAGCCGACTTCCGCGCTGGATGCAAATTCGGAAGCGTTGGTGCAGGAAGCACTGGAGAGGATCATGAGGAACCGAACTGTTCTGTTCATTGCCCATCGTCTATCTACAATACGCAATGTCGATCAAATCTTTGCCATGCATGAGGGGCGTATTGTGGAGCAGGGAACACACAACAGCCTGATGGCCCAGAAAGGTTGGTATGCAACGCTCTATTCCATGCAGGTCGAAGGTGAAAATACGGACGCAAATCGCGTAAGGATGTTGGAGGGGCTATGAGGGGGACGGTAACCGAATTTGTTCGGGCGATGCACTTTATGAGTCCCAGGATGTGGCGTTTCAGCATCGGCATCTTGGGGATGTCTGTGATTTATGCGAGCATGACCGTGATTGAAGCATTTATGGTAAAAAACATCATCGATGCTGTGATATCACGCGACTTGTCGCTTATTACAAGAGGATTAGCCATCATTTTATTTTCTATTGCAGTGATCGTTATTCTCGTGCCTATTTTTCAATATATGTACAATGCATGTGCACGAGAGGGACTCGCTGATGCCCAAAAGGCAGTTTTTCGGCACCGCAGTTTACTGCCGGTCCGGTATTTTGAGCTCAAGCACAGCGGGCAACTCGTGTCTATGCTACTGAATGATACGGAGAAAATGGCTGGATTGTATACAGCTAAAATTCGGAGATTTATTTACCCATTCATATACGGGACGGCTGCCGCAGTTCCGATGTTGATTCTGGATTGGCAAATATCGATTGTGCTCATCGTCGTGAACGGAGTCTCGGCGTATGTGAATACCGTATTTTCGCGTCCAATTCGAAAGGTAGGGGGACAAATCCAGGCATCAGCCAGCAGGATGACCGAACATTTGTACAATATGATTGCCGGCATTCATATCTTGAAACTTTTTCATATCGGTACAAGGATTCGGAAAGGGTTTGAAGCCCACAATCATGAGAATGCGTCATTTTCCATCAAACGCTCTCGAATAGGGGCTATGCTTTCCGGTGTGAACACAAGTATGGAATTGGCCAATAGCTTGGGTTTACTGCTGGTCGGAGCTTGGCTTGCTTCTATGAATATGACGACTTTTGGTACGTTATTTGCTTTTATGAGCTTACAAAGACGTTTGAATCAAGCCTTTCTTCAGGTGGGGGAATACCTGCCTCAAGTGCAGGATTCGCTCGCCGCCTCGTCACGGGTTTATCAATTTCTTGATGAAAAAGAGGAGCCGAGAACGTACGGAATGCCCGCGGCCGACCCTCATGACTCCTCCATCGAGATGAAAGGAGTGTATTTTCGCTATGGTGATCAAGGTGAACACATCCTTAAGGGTTTCAACCTTCGGGTTAACAAGGGACAGACAGTAGCGCTCGTGGGAGCAAGCGGCAGCGGGAAAAGCACAGCAATTAAGCTTTTGCTTGGCTTTTATCCGCCTGAAAGCGGCACGATTGCAGTGAACGGCCGTACGCTCGCTGAACAGTCCTTGGAAGAAATCCGCAAACAAATTGCTTATGTACCCCAAGATGCGTATTTGTTCAATGATACGATTGAAGAAAATATTCGATTAGGTCGACTGGATGCGAGTTCGGAGGAGATTGAGGCTGCGGCCAAAGCTGCGAATGCACATGATTTTATTATGCAACTTCCTGAGGGCTACGGCACGTTGATCGGCGAACGCGGCAGCAAATTATCAGGAGGACAGAGGCAGAAAATTGCCATTGCAAGAGCATTTCTGAAACATGCACCGATTCTGCTGCTGGATGAAGCTACCTCAGCGCTAGATTCAGAGTCGGAGCGACAGGTGCAGGAGGCTCTGCATCAGCTGATGCAGAACAGAACGACGATTGTAGTCGCTCATCGTTTGTCTACCATAGAAAAATGCGATCGCATCTATGTATTGAGGGATGGCCAAGTCGTCGAATCCGGCAGAAGCCGTCACATACAAACGGATCACAAAAAAAGCTCGGGGTAGGACCAATGCATGCGTCTAACCTGAGCTTTGGTATAGATGTTAGAAATGATTCGAATTATTTTCGTATTCCCTTGAAATTTGCGGTTCGAGAAAATAGGTGGCGCGGTCGGTTTCAATCATGAGCCCGCCTTCCGCTTCATAGGCTCCGAAGTCTGCAGAGGGGAGCGCAATTTCATAGGTGGAGGAGGGCAGCGGCACCATCTCGAGCTCGCTTTCGTTCATATAGGCTCCGGTGCCGTGCAGCAGCAAGGCGCGTCTGCTTACATAGTCGTCCGGATCGGCTGCAACCGAGTCGCGCAAGGTGAAGGTTCGGTACTCGAGCTCCACGCGGTCGCTGTCACCCTGCTCCTTTTTCAGGATTGAAATCGTTCTGTTCTCGTGATTTTTCAGCCAATCGGCAACGTGCAGCAAGCTGTCGTTCACATTCATCTTCTCCTCGCAAGTGGTGTCCCGGATAGTGTTCCCCGACATGGGATGATTAGTCGAGCACAGGGAGAAGCTAGCCATGTGCGTCTAGCACAAAATCGATTCCAACTGAGCAGAGGAGACGAAAACAGAAGATGGATTCCTTCAAAGAAGAGTTTAAGCTCGACCGTACGGGTTTTGACCCGTCGATGCCCGGACATGTGACCAACCACCCCGGTTATATGGTTTTGCGCCAGCAGCCTCGCACCGTCCGTTCCGAAGGGTCGGGAATCTCGCTGCCGGAAGCGGTACGTCTCGAGATGGGACTGCAGCTTGACGAGCATCAATGTGCGCTGACGGTAGCGCTGCACCAATACAACAAGCATCACTGGCTGACGGAAGGGGCCGAGTCGTTCGGAAGCCTTCACGAGCTGCTGGATGAGCACCGCGAAAAGACGATCAAGCATATCGACGAAATTGGGGAGCGTGTTGCGCGTCTTGGCGTCGTCCCTACGGCTCATCCGGAAGCCGTGCATCAATTGTCGTATATCAAGCACGAGCCCGAAGGGCGCTATACGATGCGGGATTACCTTCGCAACGATCTGGAGCATGAGCTGAAAATTCAAGGGATGATGCGCAAAACGATCAAACGCGCGGAAGAATTGAATGATTGGGCGACAAGCGAGGTGCTGCAGGGGATCTTACTTGCTCGAGAGGACCTCGGCTACCATCTGTGGAGCGTGCTCGAAGACGATTCGCTCGTACGCGGCATGACTCACCTGCTGGACGGACAGAACGATATCGCCCATGCAAGACCGCTCAATCCGAAATTACAATAGATTGTCGGAGACCGCAACGGCTGCGCATCGAGAGGTGCGCAGCCGTTGTCTGCTTACACGTCCGATTGCAGTGATTTACGGATCTGTGCGGTAAGCAGGGGGACGACCTCGAACAGATCGCCGACGATGCCGTAGTCGGCAATCGCAAAGATCGGTGCATCCGGGTCTTTGTTAATCGCCACAATAACACGCGAGCCGCTCATGCCGGCCAAGTGCTGAATGGCGCCGGATATGCCGCAGGCGATATACAGCTCCGGTGTGACGACCTTGCCGGTCTGCCCGATCTGCAGCGAATACTCGCAATAACCCGCATCGCAGGCGCCGCGCGACGCGCCGACCGCGCCGCCAAGCGCTTCCGCCAGCTCCTGCAGTGGCTGAAAGCCCTCCGCGCTCTTGACGCCTCGCCCTCCAGCTACAACGATTTTCGCTTCGGACAAGTCGATGCGTCCGGCAATCCGATGAACGACATCGATAACCTTTGCCCGAACCGCGACAGCCGGATAAGCAAGCTTGGTGACGGGCAGCGGCTGCGCAGCGGGATTGAGGGCGGAGCGCTTGATGTTGTTCGGTCTGATCGTGACAATCCACGGTTCACCGCTTGAAGCCGTAAAACGCCGCGATTCAATCGCCTTGCCCGCATAGATCGGACGAATAAACTGCGGCAACGAGTCTCCGGTGTCGATGGCGATGACATCTGATATTTGACCCGCGTTCAGACGGGCGGCAAGCAGAGGCGCAACATCTCTTCCGATTGATGTGTGCCCCAGAAACACAGCGTCCGGCTTCGTATGCTCGATGATCGCCAGCAGCGCGGCGGCGTAAGACTCCGGCTGATACCGGGTCAATTCGGTATGCTCCACCGCATAAATTGCAGCTGCTCCTGAATCGGCCAGCTCGGGCGCTACCTGATCTGCGATTCCAGCTGCTCCGACAACCGCAGCAGCAATTCGGTCGCCTTCCCTGGCGCAAAGCGCTGCTGCAGCAGCCGCTTCAAGGCTTACCTCGCGCAGCTTGCCCTGATAAACTTCCGGAACGATCAGCAAGGTGCGTGTCATGACG
>JBEPYM010000167.1:0-7342 GCA_041641375.1 Paenibacillus sp. | reverse complement strand
CGCGGCCGGAGCCGAGCGGCACATGTCCGCATACAATACGGTCAATCTCGAGCGAATGGATCGCAAGCGCGACACCGACGATATCGACAATCGAATCGATAGCTCCCACCTCGTGGAAATGCACCTGCTCGACCGGGATGCCGTGAATTTTCGCCTCGGCAACCCCGATCTCGCGAAAGATCGCTTGAGCAAGAGCGGTGACACGCTCGTGGAACCCAGCCTGCTCAATGATGCGTACAATGTCCGAATAGTGGCGGTGATGCGCAGGCGGATGCTCCGGGTCGAGTTGAACATCCAGCTTGAGCGCGGACACGCCTTTTTTTACAGTCCGGGTCCATACCAGCTTGTACGGCTCCAGCTTAATCTTCGCCAGCTCCGATTCGATGTAGGCCTGATCGGCACCTGCATCGACAAGTGCTGCCAGCGTCATGTCTCCGCTTAATCCGGAGAAGCAATCCAGATACAAGATTTTCAACGAGAGTTACCTCTTTTCCAGCAAATTTAGGATCACGGCCGCATTATAAGCGGCTCCGAAGCCATTGTCGATGTTCACCACGGATACTCCCGGTGCACAGGAGTTTAGCATGGTCAGAAGTGCCGAAACCCCACCGAAGCTCGCGCCATAGCCGATGCTCGTCGGCACTGCGACCAACGGCTTATCGATCAGGCCGCCGACCACGCTTGCCAGCGCGCCTTCCATACCGGCGACGCAGATGACGACGGAGGCACCGCGGATGATCGGCAGCTTCGCAAACAGGCGATGAATGCCCGCTACGCCGACATCATAGATGCGCTCAGCCCTGCAGCCTATCGATTCCAGCGTGACGGCCGCTTCTTCCGCCACGGGCAAGTCCGATGTCCCGGCGGCGACCACCGCCACATAACGGCTTCCCGTATCGGCCAGCTGCATCCGATACCAGGTCACGCAGCGCGCCGACTCGTGATAGACGGCGTCTGGGAATGCAGCAAGGAGCGCTGCGGCTTTCGCCTTGTCGACGCGCGTGGCCAGTACCCGGTCGGCGTGCTCCCTAAACGTTCCAAAGATGCCGATGATCTGATCGGATGTTTTGCCTTCCCCGAAGATCACCTCCGGGAAGCCGGTTCGCTTCTCACGGCTCAAATCGAGCGTCGCGTAGCCGAGCTCTGCGGAATCGCCCGCAAGAGCCAGCCGATACCCGGCTTCGCGCTCCAGCGCACGCTTGGCCTCGGCCGGCTCAAGCTCGCCGCTTCGCACCTTCTCCAGCAATTCGTCTACATTGATCCGCTGCTCGTTCATACCGCTCCCTGCCTGCCCTGCTCACGGACAGCCGCCGCCAGCGTCTCATTCATGCTGCCGGTTCGATAGCCCTGCAAATCCAAGGTCACGTATGCAAATCCAAGCTCGGTAAACCGGGCATAGATTCGGTCGCGATGCTCGATCACCTTCTGAATCTCTTCCGGCATGACCTCAATGCGAGCGATCTTGTCATGGTGACGCACGCGTACCTGGTAGAAGCCAAGCTGCATCAGAAACATCTCCGCTTCATCCAATTGGTCGATTTTATGCTTCTCGATTTTCGTTCCATATGGAATTCGCGAGGACAGGCAAGCGAACGAGGGTTTGTTCCAGGTTGCAAGCCCCAGCTCCTTCGACAGTGCGCGAATTTCGTCCTTGCGGAAGCCCGCCTCCTGCAGCGGACTGCGAACGCCTTGCTCTATTTTTGCCTTCAAGCCCGGACGGTAGTCTCCGAGATCGTCCACATTGGAGCCGTCAACGATGTACGGGTAGCCGTGCTCCTTCGCAATGGACTGCAGATGCTCATACAGGCCGGTCTTGCAGTGGTAGCAGCGGTCCGGATTGTTCGCCACAAAGCTCGCATTCGTCAGCTCCGAAACCTGCGTCTTCATCAATCTGGCGCCCATTCCCTCCGCCAATTCGACGGCGGCGTTAAATTCCCGCGTTGGGAACGTCTCGGAAGCGGCCGTAACGGCAAGCGTCTGGTCGCCCAGCTCCTGCAGCGCCCGCTTCAGCACGAACGTGCTGTCCACACCGCCCGAGAATGCGACCATAATTCGTCCCATATCCCGCAAAATTTCGCCTAGTCTTTTATCCTTATCCCTGATTTCGGCTGTAATCTCCATATTTGTGCCCTCCTCGGTCTCCTGCTGAGCAGTTCCCATCACATTTTATCATACCAAAAAGGGGAGAAATGTGGAATGTTGCGCGCCGCATGGTATAATACGTACTAAAAGGCAGTTGACGAACGCAGGAGGACCTATGGCCAGAGCGAAGGAAGCGCCGCTGCGCAAGCCGGAATGGCTGAAGATCGACATTGTGTCGGGCGAGCGGTTTGACGATTATAAAGAAATTAAGCAAATGATGCGTTCCAAAACGCTGCATACCGTGTGCGAGGAGGCGAAATGCCCCAACATCCACGAGTGCTGGGCGAACCGGACGGCGACCTTTATGATATTGGGCGATATTTGTACGAGAGCGTGCCGGTTCTGCGCGGTCAAAACCGGTCTGCCGACGGAGCTGGATACGGCCGAGCCGGAGCGGGTGGCTGAAGCGGCCGAGCAGATGGGGCTGAAGCATGCTGTCGTGACATCGGTAGCACGCGATGATTTACGCGACGGAGGCGCGTCGATTTTTGCGGAGACGATCCGCGCCATTCGGCGGAGATTGCCCTTCTGCAGCGTCGAGGTGCTGATCCCGGATTTTATGGGGGATGAGGAGTCGCTGCGCATTGTGTTGAATGCGAAGCCCGATGTGCTGAACCATAACATCGAGACGGTTGAACGTTTGTCGGATCGGGTGCGTTCCAAGGCGAAGTATGCGAGATCGCTCGAGCTGCTCCGCAGGTCCAAGCTCATCGCTCCGGGAATACCGACGAAATCCAGCATGATGATCGGTGTCGGAGAGTCGTTCGAGGAAGTCGTGAAGACGATGGACGATCTTCGCGTGGTCGATTGCGATATTATGACAATCGGTCAATATTTGCAGCCGAGTAAGCAGCACCTGGACGTAATAAAGTATTATCATCCGGATGAATTTGTGGCACTTCGCGAAGAGGGGATGGCTCGAGGCTTCAAGCATGTGGAATCGGGCCCGATGGTGCGGAGCTCGTATCATGCCCATGAGCAGGCGAATGCTGCGAAAGCGGGGAGGCCGTGACGTTGTTTCATATTGGCGGGAAATCGTATGAGGTTATTAAGGAGCATAAGAATGGCTGGAATGCGGAAGCGTTCAAGAGCCGCTACAGCGATGTGCTCGACCGCTATGATTATATAGTGGGCGATTGGGGTTATAGTCAGCTGCGGCTGAAGGGCTTTTATAAGGAAACGAATCCGAAGCTGACCCGGGAATCGAATTCGGCCAGCATACAGGACTATTTGCAGGAATACTGCAATTTTGGATGCGCATATTTTATCATCGAGAAGGTGCGCGACCGAACGCCTGAGGGCGATAACCGCGTGGACGACGAGGAATACGACGAAGCGGCTGATGCGGCCGACCGTCAGGCTGCCAAAACCGAAGCGGAAGCGGCGGACCGCAAATACGCCGAGCGCCGCTGGAACGATCACCGCACGCTGGAGAAGCGGCAGCGGCAGGAGCAGAAAGCAGCCGAGCAGCGCCCGGAGCGGGAGCGCAAGTCGAACGATCAGCAGCGCGAACGCGGTCAGGAGCAGCGCGGAGGCGGAGATGGATACCGCGGCAAGGGCGGTAGGGAAGGCGGCAATCGCCAGGACCATCGCAGTCAGCATGGCGGCGAGGCGCGATTTGAGCGCAGGAACGATCAGCAGCGGGGCGAGAACCGAAGCGGTGAACGGAGTGGGGAGCACCGCCCCGGCGGCGGAGGCGGCAAGCCGCGCGGGCAGCACGGCAGCGGGCAGGGCAAGCCGCATGGAGGCGGCGGTCCCGGCAAGCAGCAGGGCCAGGGCGGTCCGAACCAAGGCAAGCAGAACCAGCAGGGAGGCGGCAAACGCCCCCATGATCGGCAGGATCGTCAGCAGGGCGGTCCGCAGGCATCCGTCTCGCATGCGGGCAAAGGGCAGAACCGTGCGCCGCATGCGATGCCGGACAAGCCGCAGCGTTAGTCGGCCTTGTCGATGAAGGCTTCACGGACGCGGCTCCAGAATGGGAACGCACGGTAACGAACGAAGCTCACCTTCTGTTTGGATACGCGGCACCGTACTGCAACGAGATCGCTTCGCTGCAGCGCCAGATGGTCGATCAGCACATACAGGTTCTGGTTTTTGCGAGGGACGATATCGCAATGATGATGCTTTGGCAAGATGAGCGAGGAACCGAGCGTACGGTAAACGCGATTGTTGATCGATGCAATCTCGGCAATCTGAATCGTTTCCAGGGAGGGGTGGATAATCGCCCCTCCCAAGCTTTTGTTATAGGCGGTGCTGCCGGATGGCGAAGAGACACAGATGCCGTCGCCCCGGAACATCTCGAAAACCTCGTCATTGATTTGTAATTGGGCAACCAGCGTGGATTCGACGCCCTTGATCGTCATCTCGTTCAGGCAAAGATAAACCTCCGACAAACCTCCAGCGGACACGAGCTCCACTTCTACGAGCGGATATTTCACGATGCGTTCCTGTATATTCAGGCCGGAATTCGCCATCGCCTGCACCAGCTCCGCCAGCTCGGCTGGTTTCCAGTCGGCATAAAAGCCTAGATGGCCGGTGTGAATTCCGACCAGCGATACGGACTCGATTCGGTCCCGATATTGATGGAACGCTTGAAGCAGCGTACCGTCGCCGCCGATGGAGACTACCACATCGGGCTTGTCCACATCAAGCTGCAGTCCGGCGTCGGCGGCCAGGCGGTGAAAGCGGTCGGCCAGCCCGACGGACATCTCGTCCCCGCGATCCAATAACGCATAGTTCAAACGAAGGCACCCCCGACTAATATCAGCGATTACCCCCATCATAGCCGATTCGGTTACGCAATACAAACGCGATTATGGAGATAGCGGTCAACGCCAGAAGCGTCGCTGCAAGGAGCAGTCCCGACGCTGGGAGCGACCATGACCAGGCGAGCTCGCGGACCGTGGTCTCGCCGGCAGGCAGCCAGGCGGCGGAAGCGGAGCGCAGCAGCTGGAGCGGCTCCCAGCAGGTATAGACGATGGTGCTTGCAAGAAGCGCATGGAACAGGCGCGCAAGTGCGAACGGCCCGTATCGGAAGCCGGTGCGGCTCAGCAATGACACGATCTGCGCGTGAACCGATAAGCCGGCCCAGGAGAGGACGAAAGCGCCGATCGCCGCTTTCTGCTGCAAAGTCACTTGTGCTGCAGTGCCTGCCGAACGGGCGCCGAGCGTCACCTCGAAGAAGCCGTTCACGATCGCTTCGGCAAGCGACGGGGGCATCGCGACGAGTCCAAGCAGCGAAGTGACCGCTGCGTATACGAGCTCCATGACGCCTACGACGGTCAGCGCCTCCAGCACCACGGAAAAGAAGACGACAAGTCCGCCGACGACAAACATGAGTCTCAGCGACGATTCAATCGCCTGACGGAGCAGAAGACCGAACGGTCGTCCGTCTCGAATGCGTGCACGGTGCAGCGCCTGCAGCGCTCTGGCAACGAGCGGAGGCTGGTGCTGCGTCGCCCGCTCCTCCTTGCGAACCGGCTCGCCGCCTGTATAAAACCGCATCATAAGCCCGACGACCAGTGCCGAGCCATAGTGAGCGGCCGCAAGCACAGGGGCCAGCGTCACATCTCGAAAGAAACCGATCGACACCGCTCCGATCAGGAAGATGGGGTCCGAAGAAGTTGTGAAGGCGACCAGCCGCTCGCTCTCCGTTCGGGTGATCAGCCGCTGGTCCCACAGCTGCGCAGACAGCTTGGCACCGACGGGATAACCTGAGGCGAAGCCCATCGCCATCACAAATCCGCCGATACCCGGAACCCGAAACAACGGCCTCATCAAGGGATCCAGCAGTGCGCCGAAGAAATGCACCACGCCGAACCCGAGCATCAGCTCCGAAATGACGAAGAACGGAAACAACGCCGGGAACAGCACATCCCACCAGATGGAGATGCCTTTAGCCGCCGCCTGGATTCCATTGATCGGATACCATGCAAAAATGACGGATATCGCAGCAAACATCAGACCAACTGCTATGGTGCCCCATCCGACTTTGCTCGGCATGAGTCTGTATCCCCTTTCTCCCCGCAACGGTTGTCCGGTCGCTCCTTATCACTATATGTACGAGCCTGAGGTTTTCATGCCGGAGCATACTGATTTCCTGTTGCCGGTGTGTTATAATGGAAGCAGGTTCGTTAAAGGGAGTGATGTCAATGACAGCGGTTATCGCGGGATTGCTCGTGTGCGCGTTCGTATTTGTCATTAGAGAATCGCTGCTCGGTTCCGAATGGGAAGAGGAAACCGAATGAACGGACTGGAGTGGAGAGAGAGATAGCGGGTATCCGCAACGTTGTCATTGCTTGAGGAGGTTTTCCGTTGGAGGTTCATCCGCTGTTCCAGGTGAAGGTGAAGTGCACATATTGCGAGAACACGTTCCAGACGTCGAGGGTGCGCCCCAGCTTTAAGAGAGCCGTCAAGACGGATTCTGATTTTTGCCTGCATTACAAGGATGTCAATCCGGAGTTTTATGTGGTTCGCGTATGCCCGTTCTGCGGATATGCATCCACGGAGAATTTTTCGGACAAGCTGTCGCCGAAGCATAGGTCGCTGTTCCGGGAAAAAATCGGCGACAAGTGGGATATGCGCGACTATAGCGGCGAGCGATCGTACGAGGATGCGCTGCAAACCTACAAGCTTGCGCTGCTCTGCGCACAGCTGAAGGACGAAAGTCCGCGTATTATTTCCGGCATTCTCCATCATATTGCGTGGCTTTACCGGTACAAGGGCGCGGAGGAGCAGGAGAAGCGGTTCCTGCAGCATGCGCTGGATGCTTATATCAAGACGTACGAGACCGAAGGATCCGATCTGAACAACGCCCGCCTCATGTTTCTGATCGGCGAGCTGAACCGTCGGCTGAAGAATTATAAGGAAGCGGTCAAGTGGTTCGGTCGTATCATTAACGACAAGCGGATTATGGATTCGGGGATGATCCGGGCCAGCCGCGAGATGTGGCAGACAACCCGCGAGGATATGCTCGCCGAGCAGCTGGAGCTGCCTGACGAGATGAAGGAAGATAGCAAGAAGAAATAGTTCTGGCGGGTTGCCTTCGGGTAGCCCGTTTTTTGATGGAAAGCAATCGCGAGTTGTCGACACCGGCCTGTCATCTCATTCGCAGCGGCTTGTCCGCCAGCAGATAGTCGGCGTCGGCGTTCACCAGCGTCACTTTGTTGTGACAGCACGGAAACACGAGCAGACGCTTGCG
>JBEPYM010000166.1:0-7391 GCA_041641375.1 Paenibacillus sp. | reverse complement strand
GCTGCTTGAAGGGAGCGGCCCGGTCCAACGTGGCGGTGAAGGTGTATTCGGACCCTATTGCGCCCGAATTAAGGAAGGGGATTGGTTCCGCATTCCGCGACACGCATGTCCTGCGCTTCACATCGCGGGTCCGGACGCGCGAGTTACCGTGACAGCGTGGGTCAGACGCGGCATCAAATCGAATACACAATGTGAATTTATTGCAGGGATGTGGAATGAATCGAACCGCAAGCGACAATATGGCATGTTTCTGAATTTATATATATGGGACAGCTCGGAGCAGGTCGGCGGGCATGTATCGTCAATCGGGGGTCCAACCCCCGGCTATAAGTATTGCATGGACAGCTCCATTGGAGCTACGCCGGTGCCTCGGGATGAATGGCAATTTATTGCCTTTACATACGACGGTACGTATGCTCGATCCTACTTGAACGGTAAACTCGACACCCGTCCTGAGCGGAATCCTTATTATTATCCGGGCGGCTTGTATGACGGCGGTCCGGACGGAGCCGATTTTACTGTATGTGCCGTTGACCGGTCGCATGAGATCGGGAATTACTATGTCGGCGATCTCGGTGGGTTAGCTGTCTATAATCAGGCACTTAGCGACGAAGAACTATTTACGCTGTCTCGCCTTCGCTGCTAACTGGTGAATCTTGCCATCCATCCGCCGTCATGATATAATACAAACAGATGTTCGCAATCAATCGGATTTGAAAGAGGGTTGTGGTGAAATGAGTGAGGAATTGCTGCAGCAAATTATTCACAAATTGAACGAGTTTGAACAGAGATTCGACAGCATGGCCACCAAGGACGACATCGCCAACATGGCCACCAAGGACGATATCGCCAACATGGCCACCAAGGACGATCTTGCAGCCACTAACAATGAACTCAAGATGTTATCTCGCAAGATTGATGAAATGGCCCAAGACATTGCACGAATCGACTCACGACTCACAAGCACGAATGAGCAAGTTGTACGGAACACCGAAGCATTAACCGCGTTCCTCGAAATTGCTGCTACCGTGAATGAACACTCAACCGACATCAAACTGCTGAAGAAACTTGCTGCAGGATAAATCGTACCCCTCACTTTGTATCTCGGGCAAAGCGAGGGTATTTTTCCTTCAGAGAGTCCGTTCAACCGCATCCGCATTCGTACTCATAGTGTCCAGGCAACTCGGAACACATCGGTAAACGAAGTCTAGCGCAAGGCGATCGGAAGTCGTGTCCACAAGAACGGCAACTCGGTACGCGATCAAAGACTGCCCTTGCCGGTTCGAATACGGCAGCGGCTCAACGCGAACTGAGGCACCACTCGCTGCGAACGACATCTCCACGTAACCTGATTTGCTTTGCCAGATGACGCCAGACACCGAAACCACCGGCTCAACAAGACTGATAAATGCCTCCTCTACCCGATTCTCTGACCGGATGAAAGTAAACTCATCACGCATTGTTAACCATGCTTCTTTTTCGTTCGTCTGCCATGACCACGTTCTGGAGTACCCGATTAACCCGGCATCCGGGTAAGTGGAAGTGATATCCAGAGAAACCTGGATGCCCTTCTCCAAAGCAATCGATTCGATGACGGATGCCTTACTTTCGGCTCCTGTCCGTTGTTCGAATCCGTTCACTACCGGTACGGAGTGACCATAAGATCTTCGGTTAACCGACTGACCGCTATTTGCGAAATATTGCTTGGAATAGGTGCCTAACCCTAAATCAGCCAGGAAGGTGTCGGATCCAACATGGATGACGAAATGTCCCAGATCATTATGGTTATGAGGTTCCCCATTATGACCACCCTTGACCCCAAAGAACATCGTACGTCCATTCCAGGCTAGGCGACGGTCGGTAAATAAGCCGCTATCCGGATGGAGAAACGAGCCTATCGGAGCTTCCTCATTGTGGCTTAACGGGTCATACCAGAGTAGATTGCGCGCCAGATGCCCCCACCGAATTCGGGTCACCTTCGGGGAAACTTCGGAACGAACCGGTAGCTTTACATCCAACCGTTGCTGCAGTCGGCTGGCAAGACCTGCAGGAATGTCCGTCTCAGCAGGAGAGTCGGCATAGTTGTAAAAACGGTCACCATCCATATGCACCACAAGCGGGTAATTCGCAATTCGTCGTACCTGGTCATTGGCAAGCAAATCAATTCGATCCTGGGTATATTCCCGCAGCATCTCCGAAAAGTATACAAAATAGCCGAAACCGAATATCCAATATTTCATCCCTTCCAAACAAATGCCATCCTGTCCATAACCCGATAGAAATACCTCCATGTTCCGAATGGAACGATCAATCATTCCTGCCAAACGTTCGTGATCCTCGACCAGCAGCAAGGCGGCCATTCCGGCAGCACCCGCACATACGGCAGGCCAATTCGTCGGCTTCGATTCCCACCAGAAGGGCTTTGCTCGTTCAAAGAACGGAGTAAATACCCGCCGCTCCACTTCTACACGAATCCGTTTCCGAATGGCAGGGGATAAACGATCTTGCAGCCAGAAATCTGTCTCTGCAAGTGCATAGGCCGTTTCTGCAGCGAATAAATCCACAAAAAGCGATTCCTCCTCGCTTGTACGGCCGAAGATGTGGGCGGGTAGAGCCCAAGAATACTCGCCAAGCACATCCCAAATCAAATCCTCCAAGCTGGCAATTGCTGCCGATGGCTGATCTGCATCTATATACACACGCAGCGTCAGACTTAACAAAGCTAATCTCCGCTCAAAATACGGCTTCTCATAATGAAGCCGATCACCTGTGTCCGCATACAACCGAAATAGCGAATGCGGAAGTGACGGCCAGCCTTGCTGCACGGCGTTCTCCGCTTCGTTCCAAAGCTGCTGCAGCAAAGGCTGCAAGGCAGGTTCCTCACGAATTCGTTTCCTGTGCTCCAAGGATAAAGAATATCCTGTAACGGAACGGAAGCAGCCTTCCGACACCGCTTGATGAATATGAACAAAATTCATTTGTGCACACTCCATATCTGATCATAGCTCCTGAACTTATCATAACGAAAAAGCCGTAACCTTTCTTGCTGTTTTTCCAGTAAAATATTGCGTTTTTTATCGGAAGCATTCATTCCACAAATAAGATGTCCTTCCGGATCCCTTGTTTTTCCTTTGCCATCCACTGTCCGGGCGTTACTCCCTCTATTTGGCGAAAAACTCTGCCGAAGTGCTGCACCGTCTTGAAGCCGGCTAACTCCGATACCTCCTTCAGGGTGTAATCGCCATAAGTCAGCCACTGCTTACAATTGTGAATACGAACTTGCTTCTGGTAATCAAGAATGGTGCAGCCTTTAAATCGCTTAAAGACTTGACATAAATGATTCACACTATAGCCTATCTGCTGTGAAAGCTCCCGAAGCGACCAGCTTGTGGAAGCGTGAGCTTCAACCCACTTTGCCACCATTCTTGCAGCGGCATGCGTTTCCTCTTGCGACATACTGGTGATGCTTGACGGCATAACGCTGCTCTGATTGGGGGGAATTTCGATAGGCTCAGAAGGTGCACTGGCTCTTGCCAACCTATAGATCAACTCTGTCAAATAAAGATTTGCCAATTCTTTAAAGTAGGGACGATGCTCTGCTCCCTCTTGCCGAATTCGATCCAGCAACCGTACAATTTCCTGCTCGGCATGAGGCATACGCGTAGAGACACGGGTCACCTGTTCCCGCAGTTCAGATGAATGAATGTCAAATTTGAGGTCTAGCGTTTTTACCATTGTGTTACGATGCGCCTGTAAACCATGAACCGTGCCGGGATGAATGAAATAGAGTGTTCCAGGTGCCAGCTCCAGCAACTCGTCGTTGCACTGAAACCAACCTTTTCCCTCTGCAACCCAAATGATTTGATAGAAGCCGTGCTCATGCGGATGGAGACTTCTCCCTTTTTCATAATCATAACGCGCCGCCCACAACACAGTAACCTGGTTACACATGGAATCACCTTTTTCCTTACGATCTCCCTCTATTATACTTAATTTCGGATCAATTGAACCAAATTTCAGATCAACACTTTCGAGCAATACGACGCTATACTACTGGTAGAAGAGCAACGAATCATAAGGAGCTGACCATACATGATCTTTGTTAGCGACAAATTCCCCCGTTACACCGATTATAACCCGCTTGTCCCTGTTTGGTGTGTAACACCCGAAGGCAGCGGACTGCACCGTTTCTTCGACACATCGCCCATCAGTCCCTCTGGCCGCTATCTTGCTGTTCTTCGTTTTCCGGATCAACTTAGATTCAATCGGCCCGGCGATCTTGCGGAAATTGTAGTCATTGATTTGCATACAGCGGAAGAGATCAGCATTACTCCTACACGCGGCTGGGAGCCACAGCTTGGGGCGAACATAAACTGGGGGACGGACGATGAGTCTTTGTTCTATAACGACGTTGACACAAAAAGTTGGACACCGATCGTCGTTCGGTTGAATCCGCTCAATGGGGAGAAACGAACGTACGAGGGCTCCATTTATCGAATTTCACCCGATGGCAAAACAATCATTTGTGCGAATACCGTTACCATGCGACGCACACAGGCCGGCTATGGCGTAGTTATTCCTGATGAGCTTGTTCCACGAAACTATGGCTTCCGCAAGGATGACGGCTTGTATACGATCGATACGGACACAGGCGTGCGCAAGCTGCTTGTTTCCCTGAACGATATCATGGACAAGGCGCAGCCTCGAATTGATAAGGAAACATATGCACAAGGAGAACTATATGGGTTTCATTGTAAATACAATCCACAGGGAGATCGATTGATTTTTACAATGAGATGGTATCAGTCCGAGGAGACTCAACCGTGGAATCAAATTTCCAGACATCTCAACTTTTGGGTTTTGACAATGAAACCCGACGGAACTGATATTTGCGTAGCAGTCGGTCCTGAAGAGTGGGTGAAAGGTGGACACCATATTAACTGGTTCCCTGACGGCGAGCATTTATCGATGAATTTGGCAATTGATGGGGACAAGAAGCTTAAGCTGGTACAGGTTCGCTATGATGGTACGGGCTTGCGCAAAATCATTGACAGCATACCCGGATCGGGTCATCCAACCATTCATACGAACGGTCGCCATATTCTTACGGATACGTATGAAGGGGAACCTGTGGCTTACGGAGACGGTACGGTCCCGCTTCGATGGATTGATCTTCAAACACAGACCGAGCAGCATATCGTTAGAATAAACGTAGCTCATGAAGGTGCCAGAGCACACAGTGGGCTGCGCGTCGATCCGCATCCTGCCTGGGCGCCCGATGATAGGCATGTCGTGTTTAACGGATATGTGAACGGCGCGCGGAGAGTCTTTGTAGCTGATTTAGGCTCTGTCTTGTAAACCTGCTATCGCGACGAGCATACCTTCGGGAAAATGTTCAAAAAGAAAACCGGCTCGAGCTTGAGCCGGTTCTGCGCGACTTTATTTACCGAGGATGAGAAGACGTACAGGGAATAGCCTGGGTTACAGCTTAAATTGGCTGATTCCTTCCTGAAGCTTCGAGCTGTCTCTCGCAATTCGTTCACTTTGTTCGGTGATGCGATTTGCAGCTTCCAGCTGCTGGATGGACATCTCGCGAATTGCAGACGTGTTCACCGAAGCGGAGGCAGATATTTGGGCGATTTGTTCGACAGAAGCGGCAACCTCCTCCGAACCGGCAAGCACTTGCTGGGAAGAAGCGGAAATATCGATGATTTGCGCATTTACATATTCAAAGCGCTCCAGCGTTTCGGCAAACCACCGATCTACCTGGCTGGAAAGCTCCGTTCCTTGCACCATTCTTACACTTTCCTCCCGCATCCGCTCCCCGATCCGAGCCGCCTCCTGCCCGACCTTATCGAGCAACTCTGTAATATGTGCAGCCGAACCTGCCGCTTCCTCGGCAAGCTTGCGCACCTCGCCTGCTACGACCGAGAAGCCAGCGCCATGCTCACCTGCTCTTGCTGCCTCTATGGACGCATTCAGTGCAAGCAGCTTCGTCTGATTGGCGATGCTCGCGATAGACTCCAACACCGGCTCCATCTCTTTCATATACGTATTCAACATGCTTACTGAACCCGTCGTAATTTCGGCAGCATCCTTGAGCGAGCTCATTTGCTCCTGCAGCCATTGTGTCGAAGCTTTCCCTTGCTCCGCCGTTTCAAGCGCTTGCGCCGAAGCGTGCGACACATTCGTCGAGGATTCCGTTACGCGGCCAATCGAACGTGTAATCTCCGCCATCGATCTGGCGCTTTCCTCAGCAGCCTGCCGTTGGTGTCTGGCCCCTTCATCGACCTGGATAATCGCTACCTCCAGACGTTTGTTCATCTGTACAGCCTGCTCCGCCTCAGAGCGGAAGCTTGTTGTAGAATCCACGAGGCTTTGAGTGACGCGGGACATATCCTGGGTCACAATCCCCAAGGTGATCGCCAGCTTCTCACTCATGCTCAGCATAGCGGCATAGGCCTTGCCAATCTCATCCCTGCTTGTGATCCGAATCGAACCTAGCTGCTGCTTGGCGAGCACAAAATTGCCGGCAGCCATCGCTTCCGCCCCCTGCACAATGCCCTGCAGCGGCTTGAGCGAACGGGAAATCAGCCAGCCGAGCATCAAGCAGACGAATAACATAATCGCTGCAATGGCTGCAAAGAGTGGAAGCTGATTGCGAATCATATCCCGTGTAATCGTTTCCGATACAGATACGTCGGTATCAATGCCAAGCGCCCCGATAATCGCCCCGTTCTCATTCCGTATCGGCGTATACGCGGAAATATATGTGCCATAGTCCGGATTATAGATGATGCCCGATTTGGCAGACTCACCCCGCAGCACCGCTTCAATGGCTTCTTTGGGCATATCGGTAATTTCCCCAATCGGGGATGCATTCTTATCATCGCGTGGCTGACCGTCAATTAGCAGCACCGGCTGTCCCTTGCTGTCAATTTGAACCGTATACACATAAAGCGCACCGATTTGGCTCCGATAGCGGTTTAACTCGTCGCGCAAATTCCAATACAGGTCCGTTTCTCGTGTATCTTTCAGAAATTGCTCATATTTGACGGTTTGGAACACTTTCGCATAGGCTTCGGCGGTATGAATATTGAAATACCCGATCGCCGCTTCGCTGGACTGCTTGATTCCGCTCATTTGCAAAGCGACTAAAGCCGCGGACAACATGATCATCATGACAATCAGGAGTAAGGAAAGCTTGACTACAAGTCTGTTTCTCACCATCGACACTACACGCATGAACCTACAGGCCCCCTATTTGTCTAATTAGGGCTTGCTGAATGAATAAAATCCCTTTATCCACAAGGGATTTGGAGCACTTTTGTCGAAATTGTCTGCAAGGAAAATACGGGAAAACGGTAAAAAACCTTGCAGACGGAGTGAGT
>JBEPYM010000165.1:0-7453 GCA_041641375.1 Paenibacillus sp. | reverse complement strand
GTCAGATGTTCAACAGACTGCTCACTGCCTGTGTATCTACGGATACCATCACTTATGGTGATTTAACCGCGTAAGCCATGCGGAGCTAACTTGATATTCAAATTATAATAATATCCATATTTTGCGGGTCACCTGGCAAGGGGTGTTCGGCATGAGGCTTCCTGTAGATGTACAATTCATTTTTCCACTGATTGCGAACGGCATGTCGGAGAACCAGTACTTGTCTTGCCAGACCGCTAAAAGAAGGTAGGAGATGTGCATAAATGGAGCTTATTCTGATCCGACATGGAGAATCGCAGAACAATTCGGGACAGTCCCACTTGTGGGACAGCCCGCTGTCGGAGATTGGCGTGGAGCAGGCACGTTGCGTTGCCGAGGCTCTTCGGAGCGATCCCGTCAAGAGTCTGTATTGCAGTCCGATGGACCGTGCTCTTCATACCGCTTCTTTGATCGGAGGGGTGCTTCAGCTTCAGCCGGAGGTGCTCGTCGAGCTGTCCGAGCACGGCCTGTGCTGGCAGGAACTAGGGATATCCCGCCAAATGGCTGCAGAGCGATATCCGAACGTTGCGCTTCCGGATTGGATGGATGAAGAGGGTTGGGCGAGGCATTGGAGTTCGGAAACTCGTGAAGAGCTGTTCGAGCGTATGGCCAAGGCGGCTGAATGGGTTCGTCATCAAGCTGCGATCCGGCCAGGTGATGCTATTGCTCTAATTATTCACGGTAAATCCGCGAATGAACTGCTCAAGCATCTGCTTGGCATCCCGCACGAGTGCAGTGTCTACTTTCACCACCGGAATTGCGGAATCACCAGGCTGTTCTTCCAGGAATCCGGTATCGTGAATGTGCTTTGCATGAACGACTGCAGTCACTTGCAGAGTGGGTACGAGCGGAAGCGTGAGCGTACGGCTCCGAGCTACCGGTAGGAACCCTCTATAATCAGGGCGTTGCTTCCTTTGATCGAGGACGGCAATGCCCTGTTGTTCAACGTGAGCACCCTTGCAATAAAGGTGACCTGGTGACGGAGAACCAATGCTCGTGGATCATCGTCACTGATCATTCGCGCACGCTTATTTATAGACCATGTCGAATGATACATATTTACGTCGAAAGTCCGATCGCATATACTTGATTGTGTCAGCCTCAGGGCGAACAGTAAGCTGATCATGCATCAGCCAGGAGGAACGTTCATCATGACCGATCAAGCAATCACTTTGTTTTTCAGTCTTATGTTGTACACAGCCGGAGCAGCGCTCATCCTGTCGATGTTTCGCATGCCGGAAAGTCTCCGGTGGGATGTGATCGCGCTCATCGGTCTGCCGACCGGCGCCATCAGTTATTATTTCAAATTCATCCTGCACTCCCAGTGGTTTTTTCTCACAACCGTCATTTGTATGGTCCTCCTCATCATGCTTGTGCTCCGCGTGCCGATTCTGTACAGCGCGCTCATGGTTGTGATCGGCATCGGATTTTGCAGCCTGCTCGACATCGTCATCAGTACGACCATCTATCAGCTAGGTCTGATGGAGCGCGGTTCTGCCCCGACCGGCCGATGGATCATGTATGGTATTCAGACAATTGCCATCATCCTGACCATCATCTTCCTGGAATCGAGGAGGATCGGATTCATGTTTGTCGTGCGGAAATTCGCGATGCGCAATATGCTTTCCCCTTCAAATTATTCGTGGGCATTGGTCTTGCTTGTGCTCCTTACGTATTTGCAGGTGTCCACCTTCTCGTTCGACTCGGTTCATCATTACATCATTCTTGTTGGTTTGGCTGGGGTGCTCCTGCTAGCCACTTATGTTACCCTTCGCAAAAATTACGAGCAGCTGAGCAAGAGCAATAAATCGCCGGTTTAAACCTGACATGATCGGGCAACAATGGAAGGAAACCCGCACGAGGTGTTTCCATTGCTGCGCAGAAGCTCCGATCAACCGAACCGGCACGTCGCCGTGTCCGTATCGCCGTATTCGTATAACTATCCACATAAACGAAATCCATGGGTCGTTGCCTGGTGGTCGCTTGCGTTCCCCGGGCTCGGCCATATTATGCTCTGCAAATATGTGGTTGCGTTCGTGCTGATCGGCTGGGAAGTGTTTATCAACAACATGTCCGGCATTAACACGGCTATTTACTTTTCCATGCTCGGCGATTTCGAGAACGCCAAGCTGGCGCTGAACCATCGCTGGTTCCTGCTGTACATTCCCATCTACATCTTCGCCGTATGGGACAGCTACTACAAGACGATCCAATTTAACGAGGATTATGTGCTGGCCTACAAAACCGGCTATTCGGTCGTGTCCAAAAACATCGATACGTTCGAAATGAACAACCTGCAAAAGCGGAATCCGAAGGATGTGCTGATGTGGTCGTTCTTTGCGCCGGGGCTCGGCTATTTGCATCTGAACAGGCTGCCGTCGGCGATGCTGTTTACGGTGTGGCTGGTGGTGCTTTCCTATTATTCAGGGCTTGTTGCTGCCGTTCAAGCTACGATGGTCGGACAATTCGAGGCCGCGAAGCTGATGAACGTGCAGTGGCTGCTTTATTTACCGTCGCTGTACGGCTTTGTCGTGTTCGATTCATATTCGCAGGCGGTCGAGTACAACAAAATTTTCGAGAAGGAGCAGGCGTCCTTCTTCAAAAGCAAGTACCAGCAGGAAGATTTTAAAATGCCGATATGAGGTGAGGCACGGATGTATGTGGTGGCGACGTTTCAATATTCCAAAAAGATCGAGATCGTATTGGCCGAATTGGAGCAGCTGGGGCTTGGACGCGATCTCGTTCTGGTGCTGCCGCTCGATAAGCGGACGGAGCGGGAGAAGCTGTTTGACTCCATGCACAGCTCCGATGGAGTCAGCTTCCTGGAGCTCCCCTCGATTCTCGGGATGATCGGAATGCTGCTTGGGTCAATTTATGGTTTTGTGCTTGCCTGGGGACCGGTTATTTGGGCGCTGATAGGACTCGCTGCCGGCGCTGGACTTGGCTTCGTAATAGCCGGAAAAGTACGCAAGCGGACTACTGTCCGCCGTGCGGAAGGCAACCTTGCCGAAGTGGTCGTGATGGTCCGCTGTCCGCCAACAAGCAGCGAACAAGTAAGGCGCATCCTGTGGGACGGATTCGCCTTGGGCGTTGCACAGCTGGACCGGGATTAACGGTTGTCGACCTTCTCCGGATATAGATCGTGATGCAGCAGCCGGTGCTCGGCCATCGCCTCGTATTTCGTGCGGGGTCTGCCCCAGTTGCAATAAGGATCGATCGAGATGCCGCCTCTAGGCGTAAATTTCCCCCACACCTCGATATACCAAGGGTTCATCAGCTCAATCAGGTCGTTCATGATAATATTGACGCAGTCCTCGTGAAAGTCGCCGTGGTTGCGGAAGCTGAACAGATATAACTTCAGTGACTTGCTTTCGACCATTCGGATATCCGGAATATAGGAAATGTACAGCGTTGCAAAGTCCGGCTGACCCGTGACGGGGCACAGGCTCGTAAATTCCGGACAATTGAATTTAACGAAATAGGCGCGCTTCGGATGCTTGTTCTCGAAGGTTTCGAGCAGTCCGGGGTTATAGCTGAAGGTGTACGTCGTACCTTGATCACCAAGCTTGGTTACGGATTGCAGCTGCTCGGGCGTTCGGCCGGTATTCATAGGGATCACCTGGTCTTTCTTGCACGTTGTGCGGATTCAGTAGAGACTATATCATAGATTTGAGAAAACTGCCAAGACAAGCAGGAATAACGGTAAAAAATGTCGAATACGTTATGACTCAAGTCCTATACATATGTGAAATAGTCCTACATCCTTGCATCAAGTCTTGAGGTGGCCACGTAATGACAAATGCTTACTTATTCGTCCTTCTGATACCGTTGATGTTTATGTTCTATGTTACCTTGCTCGTATACCGCAGAGATCCGGGTCATGAAGAGCATCGGGCCGCATCGTGGGTCATGCTCTCCATTTTTTCCCTGTTTCTGATTGACTATGCTCAAAATACCTTTTCCTCCGACTATACCATCGCTATCGCTGCTTATATCAAGTATCCGGCCGTTTGGCTGACGTGTGGCTTCAGTTTGCTGTTTCATGTGTTGATTACACGTCCTCAGTCCTCTCCGAACTGGTTCTTGTGGAAGGTTATTGCGTTCGCTCCTTTCCTTCTTTATGAATTGCTGCTGCTGGTGTACGGGCCTTCGCTCTATTTTAGCGGGCTTGAGGTGGGGGGCGGCTGGAAGTTCGAGGAAATCAGCCCCGTGTTGTCCTTATTTCTGACTTCGCTTCTTCTATTCGTTGTGTTAAATGCGGGGATGGCAATCCGTGCCTGGATGACAGCGACAAATCCGTACGAAAAACGAAGACAGTCCATTCTTGCTCGCGCCAATCTCATTTATATCGGTTTTAGTGTATTGCTCGGTGCTGTTATTGTAATTGTGAAACCGTTAGCAACGCTGCCGTCGACCGTACTTATTTTGCCAACGCTCATATGGGGGATCTCAGTCCGGCTGCTAATGATCAACAGTAACTTCCTGCCGTCTGCTTCAAGCAAATACGAGGCGCTGTACAAGCTGTCTCCGGTCGGCATTGCGCTGCTCGACAAAGAGATGCGCGTGCTGGACTGCAATGCCAGTGCAGCGGCCATGCTAGGCAAAGCGCCGAACGACTTGCGGGAGTCGGCGATGTCGGAGCTGATTGTTCCCGAGGAACGGACCACCTTCTGCGAGGAGTATGCCAGAAAGTTTCCGCATCTGTCCTGGATGGATAAGGAGCTGCGACTGGCATCGGCAGACGGCCGCATGCGAACGCTGCTGATGGATACGGAAGCGGTTGGAGCGAGCGGGGAACGATTCGTGATGTCCGTCATTCGGGATATTACGGAACGGAAGGAAGAAGAGGTGTATACACGGTTTCTGGCGATGTACGATCCGCTGACCCGGCTGTATAATCGAATCTCGTTCAGGGAAAAGCTGGATGAGGCGCTAGTGCAATCGAAGCAGTCCGGCCTTCTGATGGCCGTGATGCTGATCGATATGGACCGCTTCAAAACCATTAACGACACGCTGGGACATCAATGGGGCGATCAGGCGCTGATTGCGATCGCCGACAGGCTCGGCAGCTGTCTGAATGTGGATGGCGAGCTTGCGCGGCTTGGCGGTGACGAGTTTGCCGTTCTGATGAAGCAGGCGAGTGAATATGAGGATGTCGTCCGTGTAGCCGAATCCATTGTGAATGTGTTCGCGGCACCGCTGACACTGGAGGGACGGGAGTTTTACCTCTCGCCAAGCATCGGAATCAGCCTGGTTCCCGTTGACGGCGATGATGCGGAGACACTGCTTCGCAACGCGGACATTACGATGTATCATGCCAAGCGAAACGGCGGCAACCAATACCGCTTCTTTTCGAAGGAGCTGCGCGCCGTCGTCAGCCGCGAATCGGATATGGAGTCGCTTCTTCGCAAGAGTCTGGAGAAGGAAGAGCTTGTCCTCATGTACCAGCCTCAATTCGATGTAAAATCAGGGTGTATGATCGGGGCGGAGGCGCTGATCCGGTGGAATTCCGATGAGCTCGGGTTTGTCCCTCCGTCTGAATTTATTCCGCTTGCGGAACGATCGGGGCTGATTGTTCCGATCGGCAGCTGGGTGCTGGAGACGGCGTGTCTGGAAGCGGCGAAGTGGAGTGCTGCTCCCGGAGCAGTGCCGTACAGCATATCCGTCAACGTGTCAGGCTCACAGCTGATGCAGCCTGATTTCGTCGGCGTGGTCAAGCATGCGCTGCACATATCGAACCTGGAGCCAGGTCGGCTGATCCTCGAGGTGACGGAATCGATGTTTATGGACAAGCTTCAGGTGACGCTGATCATGCTGAATGAGCTGGCCAGGCTTGGCGTGCGAATCTCGATGGATGATTTCGGAACCGGATATTCATCGCTCAGCGTGCTGAAGCAGCTTCCGGTGATGGAGGTCAAAATTGACCGTTCGTTCATCCGGGATTTGCAGTGGGATGAGCTGGACACGTCGATTGTCCCGGCCATTGTGTCAATGTCGCATAATCTGGGCAAAACGGTCGTAGCCGAAGGGGTCGAGGATGAGCGTCAGCTGGAGTGCTTGCGCGGCATGGGCTGTGATTACGCCCAAGGCTATTATTACAGCAAGCCGGTCAAGGCTGCGGAAGTGAGGGCGATGGCCCGTCGTTTTGCCCAGGATGCAGGATAAGTGCTGCTACTGGATCGAGTATATTCCGACGACCTGACGAAGCGGAAGCAGGATGCGGCTGCCAGAGGTCGGATTCGTCTGCAGCTCAATAAAATCCTTGCCTGTCTGTACCAGGTATACATCGTCATAAGCGCCTTGCGCATCGAACGCGGTCCGGACGCCGACACGCCGATAAGTCCCTCTTCTGCCGATGCCCGGCACACGAATCGAATACAGGCTTGTCGGCACGAACAGCTCGTTCTGTACACGGATCCATAGCTTGCGGCATACCTTCTGTAGCTTGCCCGGCTCGAGCGACAGCTCTCTTGCCTGGATTTCGACATTCCTGCCGGTCAGACATACGAGACGCTGCTGCAGCGTCTGCTTGCGAACAATTGGACATTTCATGCGGGCTTCCCCTCTCTTGGTAAAATTGCACCCTTCCATAACGTATGTAACGTCCCGTCCGGAGGAATCGTCCAAACGCCCGGACAATATGATATGATAATCAGGACTGGTTATTTTCGAGAGGAGCGTTTTTTCCCTTATGACGTTGAAACAGCTGCTTGCCGCGGCTTTTGTGGTCTTGTTTCTGTATGGCATGTTTACGGTCGGCGGACCGTTCCTGCTGGCGCTTATTGTCGTAATCCTGCTGGAGCCGGCGCTTCAGCTGGTCATGCGAACGCTGCGTCTAAGCAGACTCTGGGCGGCGCTCGGATTGTATACGCTGGTTACTCTGCTGCTGTCCGGGCTTGTCTTTCTCGTGGGACTGAAGATCGTCTCGCAGGCGGGCATCTTTTTTAAGCAAGCGCAGACCTGGCTGATGCATGAGGTGCCGATCTGGCGGGCCGAGCTGAATACGTGGACCGAGCGGTTCTCGCCGGAGGTGCGGGCGGGAATCGATCAAGGGCTGGATAGCGCTGTAAAATCGGCAATTGCGATCGCCGGCGATCTGTCGAGGATGATTGTTACGTTGGCGGCGAAGCTTCCGGGGCTGTTCATCGCGCTGCTCGTCTTCGTCATTGCACTGTACTTATTTGCGTTTGGACTGCCGAGAATGAAGCAATCGTTCCTGTCGCTGTTTGCGGATTCTTCCCGGGACAAGATGGATCATGTGCTCGTCTCGCTCCGAAAAACCGTGTTCGGGTTTTTGCGGGCGCAGCTGCTGATTAGCGGAATTACCTATCTGATTGTCGTCTCAGGCTTGTTTGTGCTGAAGGTCGAATACGCACTTGTCATTGCGCTTGTGATCACACTGGTTGACGCTCTG
>JBEPYM010000164.1:0-7485 GCA_041641375.1 Paenibacillus sp. | reverse complement strand
GAGATTGGTTTTAGCTAGCAAAGCACCTACGGCAGTTAATCCAGTATGAGTCGTCAAATATTCGTTGGATTGAACAAATTCAAATTTCAAAACTAACACCCCATTGGTGAAATTATCAGAGTCTCATTATCCTTTAATTTCGCCAACAAATCATTGATTTCCTTCAATTATCTTTCGTTTTCAAAAGCTAATGTCACGGATTCAGGTAGTATATAGTATAGGTAGAGTGGAAGTCAAGAATGAATTTGAACACTTTGTAAGTCAACTTCAACATGGGGCTACCTGGACAATATTTTCGATAATCGGGTACTCCTATTTGTTGTGTTGGTGGGTAACATTCCTGTGCGCAAATAAAAAGAGTCAAACTCCACTACCAATGTAGATCCCAGAACGCCATCGACTTGCTTATCAACTTACGTATCTTTATTATGATTATTTTTGTAGGATATGGAAGGTGGGTTTGACATGGATATGGCCAAGCAAATTGCGGACCAATGGGTACGCAAGATGGTCGACCAGCATCCGGAAGGTTTCAGCATAGGGGTCGGCAAACACGGGCACTCTTGAATTTAAGCCGGTTACGGTCTGAACAAAGGAACTCCATATTCAAAATTAACAAAGCTCATGTCGTGATCTCTGGATACTAGTCCCAACTGAAATTGAATAGAAGTCGCGATAATGACAGCATCAGGGGTCTTAAGCTTACGACCTTTTGATCGTTGCTCGCGCCTAATATCTCCTGCAAGCCTGGCAATATTGGAAGAAACCTCAATGCATCTGCGAGGATTGAACAACTTAATACCTTGCAATCTATACTCTGACTTTAATCCACTGAAAACCTCGCACTCCGATATCACTGAAAAATATAAACCCAACCGGTCGTTGTACGCCTGACGGGCGAACTGCAGAGCGGCTTGTTCATTAGCGAGAAGAGCGATAGCTATATTAGTATCAAGTAAGTAACCTTCCATTAACTCCACTCTTCCTCACGCATTCTTTTAATTTCGTCGGACAGTTCCTTCGCCTGTTCAGGGGTCAAGGTGCCGGCAGAATCAAGGATATCATCTATGGAGTAATCTTCCTCAATCTCGATTGTATCATTGTCCAAATCAATTTTTACTATGCTGTGTGTAATGTTCATCTTTGATAGGATAGAACGAAGTTCATTTGAAATATTTCTATCTATTTTCTTCTGCAATGACATAGCAGTCACCAACCTCCTTGTTTTGCAGTGGGTTAAGATAACACTTCCTTCTGGGTGACTTCGATCTTTGATAGCCATATTATATCATATGCAGCTTTACATATGAATCGATCAATGAGCCATGACAATCTCTCTATTCACGCCTCGTTCTGTATTCGCTCGGCTTGCTGCCGAACGAGGGCTCGAACAGCTTGTTGAAATACTTCACATCCTCATACTCGACCTGCGCGGCAATTTCGTAAATGGGCAAATCACTCCGATTGCAACTCGAATGCTCTGCTCCAGTTCCAACTAGTCGACTGGCTTGACCAGATAATCATTTATAACAGCAAATTGCAGAGGCGGGTGCGCGCTTTTTGCTGGTTTGAGTTCACAAATGCAACGAAAAAGTCACAAATGTGACTGGATCGGCGAAATGTACAACATGAGGACAGCGTTCTCCATTACAATTAATGAGCAAATCGATTATGAAATAGAAGGAGCACGGAGTACATGACAATTCAACAAGTGAATCGCTATCCACTAATGCCGGAGGAGAGATGGTGGGGCGGGCGCGCTGCAGACGGTCAAAGCATGCCATATGGACTGTCGCCGTTTCGCGCCGATCTGTCCAAGCATTTGCAATCCAACCAGGGCTGTCCACTATTGATCTCCAGCAAGGGGAGATATATTTGGTCGGACGAGCCGTTCGAGTTTCAATTCAGCGAAGGGGAGCTGCTTATAACAGGCAGCGGGATAACGCTTAGCGAAGGTCACGGCAACCTGCGCCAGGCTTATTTGCACGCGTCTCAGACGTGGTTCCCGCCAACAGGGGAATGGCCTGAGGAGCTGCTGTTTACGGCGCCGCAGTACAATTTGTGGATTGAACTGCTTTATGAGCCTACCCAGGAGAAGGTACTGGACTATGCAAGGGCAGTGCTGCAGAACGGGATGCCGCCCGGCGTGATCATGATCGACGATAATTGGCACGAGCCTTACGGCACATGGCATTTCCATTCGGGGCGCTTTCCGGATCCGAAGGGGATGGTGGAGCAGCTTCACCAGCTCGGCTTCAAGGTGATGCTGTGGGTGTGCCCGTTTATTAGCGCGGATTCGCTGACGTTCCGCCAGCTGGAGCCGACAGGCATTCTATTGAAGGATGCGAGCGGCAAGACGGCGATTCGCAAGTGGTGGAACGGCTACAGTGCACTGCTCGATTGCACGAACCCGGCAGCCGTAGCCTGGATTCGGGAGCAGCTGGATCGGCTGCAGCGCGATTATGGCGTTGACGGCTTCAAGCTGGATGCAGGCGATCTGCATTTCTATGAGCCGGATGATCAGAGCCATGTGAAGACGACGCGAAACGGTCATTGCGAGGCGTGGGCGCGGGTTGGACTTCCCTATAGGCTGAACGAATATCGGGCCTGCTGGAAGCTTGCCGGCCAGCCGCTTGTCCAGCGGCTGCGGGATAAAGATCATAGCTGGAAGGGCAACGGACTCGCATCATTAATTCCCGATGGCCTCGCACAAGGTCTGCTGGGCTACGCGTTCATATGCCCCGATATGATCGGAGGCGGGGAATACAAGAATTTCACGGCGAACGCGGACAAGCTGGATCAAGAGCTGTTCGTCAGATATGCGCAGTGCTCCGCCCTGTTTCCGATGATGCAATTCTCGGCAGCGCCATGGCGCGTCCTGGACAACGAGCATCTTCAGTACTGCATCGAAGCTGCCAAATTACATGCGGAGCTGGGCGAGGAGATTCTGGAGCTGGCCCGCCAGTCAGCGCGAAGCGGCGAGCCCATTCTCCGGCATATGGCTTATGAGTTTCCGGAGGCGGGGCTGGAGGATGTGAGCGATCAGTTCATGCTTGGCAGCGACTTGCTGGTCGCTCCGGTGGTTGGCAAAGGTGTCCGCAACCGGACGGTGTTCTTTCCTGCCGGAAGCTGGGTCGGGGATGATGGAAGTCAGGTAGAAGGCCCGACGGTAGTAGACATTCATGTTCCGCTGCAGCGACTCCCCTATTTTCGTAAACATACGCAAAATTGACAGTCATTCACCAACCTTTTTGCTCCGCGGCACACGTATTGAATGACAAGGGTTTTCAAGTTGCATGTGCTGGAGGCGTTGATGGACACGATGGTGCGTGGCGAAGGCAAGAATGAATATGTGCGGGCGATGGAGATGGAGATGGAGATGGAGATGGAGCGGATGCTCCGACCCTACATCAAGCCGATCTTTGGGTTCGCGCTCAAGAGGGTCAAGAATCGAGCAGTGGCGGAAGACCTCGCGCAGGAAATCATGCTGCAGCTGATTTCCTCCATAACCCATGGGGCGGGTATTCGGAATTGGGATGCATATATTTAGACGATCGCCAAGTATACGTGGATCCACTGGCTCCGAAAGCGAACCCCAACATCTGGATGGGGCGAGGTCAGCGAACTGACCGAGCTGCTTGCTGACGATCAGCCTGACCCGCTTACTCAAGTCGTTGATTCGGAATTGTACCGAACGTTACGCCGCGAACTCGCATTCTTGTCCGACATACATCGCCGCGTCGTCGTGCTCTATTACTACGAAGGACGTAAGCAACGCGAAATTGCCGAGCAGCTTGGCATCCCTGTCAATACGGTGAAGTGGCATCTGTCCGATGCCAAGAAGGAGCTGAAGAACAGGATGGTACAACCACGTCAGACAGGGAAATTAAGCGTCAATCCGATTCGGTTTACAGGTACGGGTCATTCCGGTTCGCCCGGTCAGCGAGGGGAGACACACGATTTTGTTGGCCGCCCCCTGGCGCAGAACATCATTTTCGCTGCTTATCACAAGCCGTTGTCTGTGCATGATATCGCAGAAGAGCTCAATATGCCGCCCCAACTGCTGGAGGGGGAGGTTCACTATTTGGCTGAGTATGACTATTTGACCGAGATATCCTCCGGGAAATTCCGAAGCAATATGATTGTGTGGGATTTTTCGGACGACCAGCTGGAGGCGGGGCACAAGTTATATCAGGCTTGCGTTGATCAAATCGCCGATCCTCTTTTCGAGGCTTTAATGGATGCTCAGCAGCAAATGGATGCTACAGGTATCTATTATCCTGAGCAGGACTATCCGTTTCTTCTGTGGACATTGCTGCCGAAGCACATTCTGGATCATTCATGGCGAGCACTCGAAAATCCGACCAGCTTGGAGTCGATGGTCCCCAAACGGAAGGACGGAGGGCACTATATTGCCTACGCAAGTTTGGAGCATTCATCACCTCGACAGCTAAGCTTCCAGCCCGAGCAGTATGGGGTGGGAGGCAGTATGGAGCGTTCCAAGTCGGGCAGTCCATTGTACTTGTGGCGGGTAGAAACGTTCTGGGGCGAATGGCGTGGCTGGAAAAGCTTGACGTTTACGGACGTAGAAGAGTGCGATGCATTCCGGAGCGGGAAGCTGCCTGACAACGACTCCAATAGAGAGCGGTATGCATTTTTACTGGAAAAAGGGTATCTGCGCAAAACGGATGCCGGTTATCTGTTAAATGTGGTCTGGATGGATTCACCCGATGTTCTTAAGCGAGTGAATGAGGTGATGCCGAATCTGTCAGGCGTATACAAGGATGCGATAGCGGAATTGTACCGCTCCATGCTTGCGCTTGTCATGCGCAGCCAGCCGAAGCACCTTGAACCGCAAATCGCCCGTATGGTAAGGGGCAACGCGTGCGGAGGATTCCTGGTCGCCTACGTATTGAAGCACCTGGTTGACAACGGCAGTCTTCAGAAGCCAAAGTCCCATCAAAGGAAAACAATCTCGACGTGGATGGGTTCTGTGAGATAATCACAGCCACTGGAATAGAAGGAAGGCAAAGCAGCGTGTCGGTCACCTGCGGTGCCTTCTAACAGGAATTACTTGACAAATAAATCCTGTGTTCGGCTAAAATGATGGTAAGTCACACCTAATGAACGAGTAGAAGGGAAGGGACCAATGAGTCGAATCGATGAGATTGCTCCAGACATTTATCGGATATCCTTTTTCAGTACGGAAGCGGGGATGCAGTTCAATCATTTCTTGATCAAGGATGAGGAGCCGCTATTGTATCATACGGGCTATAAAGCGATGTTTCCTGCCGTGAAAGAAGCGGTCAGCAAATTGATTGACCCTTCTCAATTGAAATGGGTGGGCTTTAGTCATTTTGAATCTGACGAATGCGGGGCTCTTAATGAATGGCTCACTTTGGCACCACAGGCTCAAGCGGTAACGGGCATTGTTAGCGCGATGGTGAATGTAAACGATTATGCCATACGTCCAGCTCGAATTTTGCAGGATAAAGAAATTCTCCATACAGGGAAGAAGCAGCTTCGCTATTTACGAACCCCTCATGTGCCTCATGGCTGGGATGCCGGTTTGTTCTATGAGGAAACGGATCAAACCTTATTTACTTCGGATTTGTTCCACCAGAATGGTGAAGTAGAAGCGTTGACTCCGCATAGTCTGGCGGACCGTTGCAGCGAACTGCTTCAAGGGATGCAGCAAAGTCCGTTCTCTGACTATATTCCTTACAGCCCCCGTGTAGAGAGCATCTTACGCGAGCTGGCTGATTATGAACCTAGGACACTGGCTGTCATGCACGGCTCCTCGTTCTATGGTGACGGGAAGAAGGCGATACAAGAATTGGCGGGCGTTTGGAAGGAAGTGCTTCGATAACATATTGGACCGGCCTCATAGCAATATGTAATACTAAGGCCTTGAATTCAAGAAGAAAGGCAAAGCACAGTACGAGTTCCTATGCTGTGTCTTGCCTTTCTTCTGTTTGCCCATCCGTTGCTGTTCGGATATTTTTATACAAAATCACGAGATATTCAAGGAGGCAAGCGAAAGGCATAATGAAGGTATCCCATACTGCTCACACCTCGGACGATCCTCTGATACAGTGGCTACCTAGAGCGTCAAAGTTGTTCCAGAGGAACACCATTGTGTACGTTTGAAGCAATATTCAGAATATGCTCTCTCGTAGCATGTCGAGCCCGTATTTCGTATTGCAGCAGCACCTCTTGCTCGTCATCGATCCATATGAGCTGGCTCATCGTTGTATCTGTCAAATAAACAGCTGGTTTGCCGCCAACTTTCGTCCGAATGATAATATGCTCGTTAATGTCGGGCACATGAATCCGGCTTTTGGTTGTGGTCAGAATGCGCAGCTCGAACGATATTGGATCCTGGTCATACTCCAGCACAACTCCCACCAATCGGTCGTTTTTGCGCAAATCTCTAACGATCACCCTTTTTCCCGACAATTCAGCTTCTCGATACATGTCTATGACTTGCCACGCTTCCAGCGGATCAAACCCATACATGACTTTCACCGATTGCGGCTCACCCAGCTTAGGCAGCTTGATGTTGGCATATGCCATCGCATGCGAAAGCTCGTGCAAATCATTCGGCCAATGCTCTGCTTCATAGCATGTTTGGTTGCTGATGGTTTTCGCAGGATTGTGATCGACAATGTAGATTGCTTTTCCCGTGCCAGGCTTCATTGTCAGGAGGACGCTATCCATAGGGTCGTCCTCGGTCAGTGTGTCCACGTCGATGAGAGCCAACCGCCTTCCTTGCTCATTCATAAGTTCGATGGACTTCATCACCTTGTGCTTCAACTCAGGCGGCGGAGCAATGGTGCTGGTGTGTTTTTTTAGCGCATGGATCATGTCCTGGTCATTCTTATGCATCGGCTATCTCCCTCCATAGGTCGCGCAGCTGGCGCAAGGCGGTGTGCAATCTGGATTTTACGGTGCCAATCGGAATGTTAAGAATTTCCGAGATATTCTCATGTGTCAGATCTTGCAGGTAATGGAGCACAATAACTTGCCTGGATGTGTACGATAAGGCTTGCAGCTTTGATGCAATGTGAGCTTGAACCGTAACTGTAGCTGAAAAATCGGGTTCTTGCGTTTGAAATGCAAATGAGTTGTGTTTCGCTTGAGTGCGGCTGTTTCGCCATGTTCTTCGCATAAATGCTTTGTGCTGGTTGATCGTTATGCCGTACAACCAAGCCTGAAGGGATCGTGTCTTATCGTATTGATCCAGGTTTCGGTACAGCTCTAGATATATGGTTTGGACGAGATCGTCCAGATCATCTCTGTCTGTGGTTAACAAGTACAATGTTCGGTAAACGCCGTGTATGGTATGATTAAAAATTTCCGAGAATGCTGCCTGATCTCCGTGCAAGCTTTTCTCGACGAGCAACGTGAAGTCCAATTGTGAATCACTCCCATTTTGTTTACCCTACATGATATTGGCTCTGAAGTGCAATTTCGTTCGGTTTC
>JBEPYM010000163.1:0-7530 GCA_041641375.1 Paenibacillus sp. | reverse complement strand
GGCGGACGTATCGCGCGGCTCGCCTTCTCGCGGCGTTACGCGGAAATCCCAGAGCGGAACGCCGTCCGCTTCGCAGGCGGCGATAAAGTAATGCGCGACTCGCTGCGCGCCTTCCAGAAAACGGCGATCGCCCGTATACCGGTATACGTTCGCCAACCCGTGCAGCGCCCATGAAGCGCCGCGGCTCCAGGCGGAATCCGGTCCGAAGCCTTGCCCGCCGATGCTCTCTATAAATTCGCCCGTCTCCGGATTGAAGCTGCATATATGCCGGACAGAGCCGTCCTCCCGGATGAACCAGCGCAACACCGTTTCGGCGTGTGCGACCGCGATTTGCGCAAAACGCGGATCCTGGATTTCCTCCGACGCCCAAAATAGCAGCGACAGATTCATCGAGGAATCGACGATCGCCCAGCCAGTGTTGTCCGCATTCCACACTTTCTTGTCTGCGGAAGGATTCCAGGCTCTCAGGAAACGTCCGGCCAGGTTAAATCGGCCCGCCAGAAATGCCGCAGCCGCGAGCCCCCGGCGGCGCGCATCCGCATCGCCGGTAAGCTTGTACTTGACAACGGCAGTCGGCAAAAACTGAAAGCCGACATCGTGATGGAACCGATTCTCCTCCAGAAAACGGCGCTCCAGCCGCTCGTCCCAATCCCAAGCCTCCTCCTTATACACGTCGTCCCCGGTCAGCTCGTGCATAATCCACAGCATTCCCGGCCAGAAGCCCGACGTCCACCAATCGATAGCGGTGTTGTCATATACGCCGTTTTTCGTCGTATGCGGCACCTTATCCCCGATTTGTGCACGCATTCGATCTACCTTTTCACGAATCTTCTCCAAACCAATGGTAGTCACCTGCAAACACCTCTCCTTCTTTACTCCAGTTATACTCCAATTCGGCGGACATGGAAAGAGAGGTTTTTCTCCTGACCTCCCTCCTGCACCTAAAAAAAACACAAGACCGGGAAATGGCATTCCATTGTTGAAACCCCTTCCACACACTAGGATAAGAATATACCCAAACAAACCAACAAGGAGGAACATCGATGGCTGGTAAAATCGAATCGGCGGCGCACCAGGCGTTCCGGCCCGAGATGAAGCATGGGCTTTGGCGATATATGTGGAAGTTCAAAGCGCTGTATTTCTTATCGTTGCCCGGCATTTGCTACTTTTTGCTGTTCAAGTACGTACCGCTTACCGGATCGATCATCGCATTTCAGGACTACAACATTTTCTCGGGATTCACCGGAAGTCCGTGGGTTGGGTTCGAGCATTTTCAAAAAATGTTCGCCCACAGCGATTTTCTCCGCATTCTCGGAAACACGATTCTCATCGGGTTATACGACCTCGTGTTCGGTTTCCCGGCGCCGATTGTACTCGCCCTGCTCATGAACGAGCTTCGCGTGATGGTGTACAAGCGTATTATTCAGACTGTTGTGTATATGCCGCATTTTCTGTCTTGGGTCATTATTTCCGGCATCGCGGTCGGTATTTTGTCTCCTTCAACGGGAGCGGTCAATCACTTTATCGCTTGGCTTGGCTTCGAGCCGATCTATTTCCTGGGTGAAGAATCCTATATCCGGACGATTCTCGTAGGATCCGGCATCTGGCGCGACGTCGGCTGGGGTACGATCATTTATTTGGCGGCGTTAGCCGGGATCAATCCGGAGCTGTACGAGGCTTCCGAAATTGACGGCGCCAACCGCTGGAAGCAGACGCTGGCCATTACTCTTCCGTCGTTGCTGCCGACAATTACGATCTTGTTTCTGCTCAAAATCGGCGATTTCCTCGACTTCGGCTTCGAGCGTGTGTGGGTATTTCTAAATCCGCTCAATTCGAACAACGGAGAAATTCTGGATACTTACATTTACCGGGTCGGCCTGCTCAATCAGCAGTACAGCTATACGACAGCAATTGGACTGTTCAAGTCAGTCGTAGGACTGGCGCTGATTATGGTCGGGAATACACTCAGCAAGAAAGCGACAGGCGAGAGCTTGTACTAATCCCTGCGAAAGGAGATCTGAAGCATGAGAAAAGCAAGCGTTGCTTACCGCCTCTTTACGATCGTCAATGTCACCTTCCTCGCTTTGCTCTCGCTCACGATGCTGCTGCCGTTCTTGAACGTGCTTGCGCAATCGTTAAGCTCATCGGCAGCCGTTGAGGCAGGCAAGGTCGGATTATGGCCGGTGCAGCCGAATCTGGTAAGCTATGAGTATGTGTTCAACGATAGGACGATCTGGCGGGCGTTCGGGGTAACGGTATTTATTACCGTCTTCGGTACTTTGATCAATCTGATCATGACCTCGTCGATGGCGTATCCGCTGTCGCGGCAAGAATATGTCGGGCGCAAATATGTCCTGCTTATGGTGCTGTTTACGATGATTTTCAGCGCGCCGCTTATTCCAACCTTCATCCTGATTAAAGAGCTGAAGCTGATGAATTCGCTGTGGGCGTTAATGATTCCGTCCGCAATCTCAGCCTTTAATTTCTTCGTCATGCGTTCCTTCTTTCAGAACATTCCTGCGGAGCTGATCGATGCGGCGCGGATCGACGGCTGCTCCGAGCTGCGCATTGTGGCAAGCCTGATTGTGCCGCTGTCGAAGCCGGCCATGGCAACTATGGGTATATTTTACGCTGTTTCCCATTGGAATACGTACATGAGCGCCTTGTATTATATCAATAACAGAGCTTTGTACCCTCTCCAGGTACGATTGCGCGAGCTGATCGTCACGGACGATCTGAACATTGATCCGAACTCGGTACGCTTTGCGGAGCTGGCCGCGCAATCGCCCGAAGGCATCAAGATGGCCACTGTCATCGTGGCGACGGTCCCGATTATTCTCATCTATCCGTTCCTGCAGAAGCATTTTATCAAGGGAATGCTGATTGGCTCCGTCAAATCCTGATCCACCTAAAAAAATGACAATAGCGGCTAAATTCACTCCATTGTTGCTCGAAGGAATCGGGGCTTAGAATAAAGCCATAGCTTGAAAGCGTTTTACAAAAAGCTAAATCCACTACAAAGGGGTATGAAGACATGCACATGAAAAAACCGGCACTCGTTATGCTGTCCGCCGCCATGCTTGCAACTACGGCACTCGGCTGCTCGACCGGCGGTTCGACCGGCGGCAACGGCGCAGGGACGGGGTCCGCACCGGCTGTACAAGAAAATAAGCCGAAGGAGCCGACGAAGTTCTCGATCTCGCTGCGCACATTGAATTTCGGCTACGTGGAAAAGCATGCGAATATCAATGATGACAAATGGGTCAAGGAGCTGGAAAAGAAGACGAATACGGACCTGAACATTGTCCTTGTGCCGCATGCGCAATTTGAGCAAAAAATGGTGCAGATGTTCGCGATCAACGATATTCCAGATGTCGTACAAGCGAATGGCGGAGTTAACGGCAAGGAGCTGGCCGGTTCGGTCAAGGCGGGCGTGTTTTTGCCTCTCGATGATTTGCTCAAGCAGCACGGCCAGGACTTGCTGAAGAAAATACCGAAGGCCGCTTGGGACAAGGTAACCTACAACGGTAAAATTTACGCGATTCCGGAATGGCTCGGCAATCCGTCGCGCCGGGCAACCTGGATTCGGGCGGATTTGCTGGAAAAGACGGGACTGAAGGAGCCGCGCACCGTAGAGGAGTATCTGGAGGTTATGCGTGCGTTCAAGAAGCTCGGTGTCGAGCATCCGTACATGGGACGTGAAAACTTCAAGTATGCAGATTCCTTCTTTGGCGCTTACGATGTATATCCGTATTTGAACCAGTTCAAGCAGGTAGGCGATCAGGTGCTTCCGAAGTTCTTCGATACGGAGAATATGATGAAGGCGCTGCAAACCTACAAAACGATGTACGACGAAGGCTTGATTTCGAAGGAGTTTGCAACGATCAACCCGACGGTGTTTAAAAATACGATTATTGCCGGCAAGGCGGGCATCTGGTCGATGAACGCGAACGAGCTGCTCCAGTGGGAGCAGCAGCTGAAGGCAAATGTGCCAACTGCGAAGCTGAAAATCATCGAATCGCCGGTAGGTCCGGACGGCAAAGGCGGCTATTATCTGTACGGCGCTTCTCCACGCGCGTACTTTATTAACAAGAACGTGAAGAATGCGGCTGATATCGTCAAGTTTTTCAATTGGATGGTCAGCGAAGAAGCCGAAATGTTCTTCTCGGATGGCGTGAAGGATCCGAAGTCTCCGGAAGAGGTCGATGAGCAGCGTTACTTGAGCGCATTCTTATGGCTCGTTCAGGATACGACCTACAACAAACGGATTTTGTCTCAGACGAAGGAAGGCCAGGACTTGATCAAGATCTATGATACAATATTGGCGAAGGAAGGCCGCGACGGAATCGAATTCGAGCCTCGACTCGAATCGCTGATGAAAAACCCGGACATCTCGCCGATCTCCGACGTAGGACCGCCGCTGCTCGTCCAGCATATGGTCAAGATGGTGTACGGCCGAGCGCCGATCTCTGATTGGCCGAAGGTGCTGGAGGAGTGGAAATCGAAGGGCGGCAACGACGTCATTAAGGAAGCTACCGAGAAATTCAAAAATAACGACGGCGTGACATTGCCGAGAAGATAAACGGAGAGGGGGTGCGACTGATGGCAACTGTATTGATCGTTGACGATGAGCCGATTATTGTGAAGGCGCTCACCAAGCTGATGGAGCAGATGGAAGGCGTTGAAGCCGTCATCACTGCCTCGAACGGCGAAGAAGCGATCATGCGTTTGACGGAGTCGCGCCCCCATATTGTATTCACAGATATCCGGATGCCGAAGCTGGACGGACTGGCATTATGCCGGTATATGGCCGAGCATGCGCCGAACGTGCAGGTTGCGGTGATCTCCGGATACGGTGATTTTGAATATGCGCAGCAGTGTATGTCCTACGGTGTCAAGGAATATTTGCTGAAGCCGGTCAACCGTCAGAAGGTGCAGCAGGCGCTCGGGAAGCTGATGAAGCTTTCGGTCGAGGCGTCTTCTGTGCCTTATGTCTCTTTGGCGGAGCTGGAGCAGCGACTGGACAGGCTAGAGGCATGCATCTGGAGCCTGCAGCGAGAGGAAGCGGAGCGGCAGCTGGCGGAATGGTGCGAGCAGCTGGAGCGCCAGAAGCTCCCTGCTGCGTCGCTTGCGAAGCTGCTGACGGAATGCATGGAGTGGCTGCTCCGCAAGCTGGGCGCGAAGGAGTTTCGGCCAGCTCCCGATCTGGGGCAGTTGAACGGTGCGGCTGCAACCGACGAGCTGTTCGAACGCTTCAGCGAGCTTGTGCTGGGGCTTCTCTCGGAGCTGCAGTGGAAACGGAAGGGCAAGTGGCGCGATCCGGTTGAAGAAGCGAAGCAGTATGTGGATGAGCACGTCGGTCGCGAGGTGTCGCTGGAGGAGGTTGCGCAGCTGCTTGGACTTAATCCGTCCTATTTCAGCCAGCTGTTTAAGCAAACGACGGGGGAGACGTTCGTACAATATCGCATCAAGCGCAAGATGGAGCGGGCCAAGGTATTGCTGCAGCAGCCGCACTACCGCATTACGGATATTTCGTATGAGGTTGGATATGCGGACCATCCGCATTTTACAAAGACGTTCAAGAAGGTTACCGGCTATTCTCCATCTGAGTATCGTCAGATGCTAGGGATTGAATCATGAAATTCACGAAGCGCATGAAGCTCAGTCTTGCCGGACGGCTCTATATCTATTTTTCGATCGTCATCGTCTTCTCGCTGCTTTCCGTCGGCGTATTTTCTTACGTGAAATCGGCGTCGGCGATCGACCGTCAGGCGGAGGCGTACGTCTCCCAAATTATCGACAATGCCTCGTATCAAACCGATCTCTACTTGCAAACCTATGAGCGCGCAAGCACCTCGATCCTGTCGAGCGGCGATGTGAAGCAGCTGATGGATATGGACCCGGCCGACAATTATTTATTTTTTGAGCTGTCAACCCAGATCAAGCGGTATTCGTACCAGCCTGCTTTTATTTTGTACCCGCAAATCCAGCTGATCTATGTGATCAACGATGACGGCAAAACCGTCATCGATGACAATTCGAGCTTGACGCAGCTGGTCGGATTTCAGCCGAAGGAGCAGTTGGATTACGTGAAGGCGCATACGCCGGACAACGGTGAAATTGCGTTCCTGACCGGCTCGCTGCGGAGCCGGGGCGACGGCAATACGGTGACGGTGGCGCGCAAAATCAGGGGATACTCCACGTACGAGCCGCGCGGAATACTTGCGATCGAGATGCGTGCGGAGGAGCTGGCCAACATATGGAACAAGGTCGATCTCGGGAGCTCGGGCTTCTTTTTTATTCTGGATGCCGAAGGCGGAATTCGCTATGAGCCGGGAGCCGAGGTAACACCGGAGCTGCTGGGTTCGGGTCTCGTAAGTCGTATTACAGGAGAAACAGCACATTCCGAGGTGGCTGAATGGAAGGGCAAGCCTTATCTGTTCGTATCGAGGAAATCGCCTTATACCGGATGGAGTTTGGCGGTTGCGATTCCGGTCGATGAGCTGCGAAAGCCGATCTCCACAATTCGCGTAACCATCGGTATTGTCGGATTGCTCACGCTGTTGATCGCCATGCTGGTCGCCATACGTTTCGGCCGTTCGATCGCCAAACCGATTCAGGTATTGAAGGAAGGAATGCGGGAGACGGAGCGGGGCAATTGGATTCGTATTGCCGATCCGAAGCGCGAGGATGAGATCGGCGGGCTCGTACACAGCTACAACGTGATGGTTGCGAGACTGTCAAGTATGATCGAGAAGGTATACGAAGCGGAGCTGGCCCATCAGAAGACGGAGCTGGCGCTGCGGGAGAAGGATCTGGAGCGGCAGCGGGCTGAATTCCAGGCGCTGCAGCTGCAAATTAACCCGCACTTCCTGTACAACACCCTGCAAACGATCAATTCCTACGCGATCGTGCAGGATTCGGAGGAAATCTCCGAGGTGGTGGAGGCGCTTGCGTTTATGCTTCGCTATTCCATACAGACGAATTTAGAGGAAATTACGGTCGCGAACGAGCTGAACCATGTCCGGAATTTTATGATTATACACGAGCACAGGCTTGGGCGGCCTTTTGAAATTGACGTCATTATTCCGCCTTCTCTGCTGTTGGAGTATATGGTGCGTCTGACGCTGCAGCCGGTAGTCGAGAACGCCTTTCAGCATGCGTTTCCCCAAGGAATCGAGGATCATCACCGGATCCGGATCGATGCCAAGGTGGAGGACGACCGGTTTATTGTGATTGTTGAAGACAACGGCTCGGGGATGAGTCCGGAGCGGCTGGCCGAGCTGCGTGAGAAGCTGGAACGAAATCAGCTGGCGCATCATGGGGATAATCAGATCGCCGGCAGCACGTCCATGTATCATCGCGGGGGAATCGGGCTCATTAACGTGCATCGCCGTATCCAGCTCGTGTTTGGCGACAGATACGGGATGGAGGTTGACAGTACGGAGGGAGTCGGCACGCAAATTCGATTGGTCATGCCGAAGATGGAGAAAAAACGAAGGGTGAGTGGAGCATGAATATTCGATTGGA
>JBEPYM010000162.1:0-7684 GCA_041641375.1 Paenibacillus sp. | reverse complement strand
ACCCTTGATCGGCTGCAGCCGCCCCACAAACAGTATGACACGCTGGTCCTGCCTGTATCCGAGCTTCCGCAACCACTGGGTCCGAACCAGCTCTCCCTCTTCCGACCATCGATCCACAAATCGATCCAGATCTACGCCCAGATGATTCAGAACCAGCTTTTCGGCATATTCCGGAACGATCAATGACAACTGCTCATACATATATCGGCTGTTCACAAGCACCCCTTCCGCACAAGCGAAAGCATGGCGAAGCGCAGCTTTCCTCAGCATAGGAGGACGAACGAAGGTTAGCGAATGGATGCTCAGCCACAGTCTGGCACCGGGAACAGCACGCTTTAAAGTCGAGAGCATGAGCGGCCTGTTCTCAATCACGATCACATCGGGTTTTATTGTGGCAATTCGTCTTCTTACCGCTCGCACATATCCAGCACGCGGATAACGGATGTGACGAATCCCATCAATCCAAACCTCCGGCCGGTTCGTTCTCGTTTTGCGGCTAACCATCGTAATGTCGACACTTCGTGATAAGCGAGTGGCGATCGAAACCGCAGCCTGCTCCACGGAGCTGCTTTTCCCCGATGGAGCAGGGAATGTGCCCGGCGTCACCCACAGCAGCTTCATGTCACTCCTCCCGTCTGCAGGCGGCCCCCCGCGTCATCCATGGAGCACCAGGCTTTCCACGACGAACCTTGCGGGGAATAAGACCGGGCTCCAACGTTGCAAGCTTGTCAGCCATCGCCTTTTGGTAGTCGGAGATCGCAGCCAGATGCCGCACGAAAGATTCGTCCAATTTGACATCAGGAAACCGGTCGGCGGCATAGGAAAGCATGCGAGCAAGAGCCCGATGGCTTTCCGCCATGGAATCCAGCATCGACAGCATCAGCTCCTGCTTTCTCCGATTCCATTTCGCCAACCCCCACCGATTCAACATACCTTCACTTCCCCGCTTTTCAGGTTATAGCCCCGTTCCCCCAAGTCCCATAAGCCCGCCCAGATCGCCGTAACCACCTGAAGAAGAATCCGCCTGATCTTGTCCCAGAACAACCTTCAGATTCCGAGCTAGCCCTTCCTCCATCTTCGTAATCCCTTCAATGACTTCAACGAGCTGCTCGTGGTATTCCATCGAATATTTGACAGGATCCTCATGATTGGAGAAGCATCCGGAATCAATCCTGCCGCACACCCAATTGCGGCTCTTCTCCGCTTCATAAGCCTTCGCTTCAAGAATCAGCGATATATTGAATTGAATGTTAGCCATCGCGCCTAATATGACTTCATACGCCTGCTCTCTCTCCATCTCTTACTCCTCTTCCTCCTGCGGGGCAGGCGTAATTTCCTTCATAATGACGGATAAGCTTTCTGCCATCGATTGCTCCAGGTCCGCCAAGCTGTTCAAATACGCCGGAAGCGTCTTGATCACCGCTTGCGTATGTGTCGTAATGTCCTCCACATTGTCGAAGCTCATATGCCGATCCGGTATGCTGGTCACAAGCTGAGAGGCATGAATGATCGTATCCCTCTTCGCTTCAATAATACGTGCCAATTCGGTATGCGATCTCGCCATATGCGCGATCATGGCCGTAATCAAATGCTGCATGCTGCTTCCCCATCCTTGCTTTTATATTCATCTCTACTACGATATGCGTCTTCCCGTCTTTTGCAACTGCTCCATTCCCCTGCTAACCCATATCCCCGATGCAAAATGGGCGATAAATCCGTCCTCGATGGACAATTCGTCCAAACTCTACGGGTATATCATCATATTGTAGATGGTATGAGAAGGTGAAGGACAACATGGAAACGAGGGGAAGGGAAGATGAGCCGTATTCGTAAAGCCGTGATCCCAGCCGCCGGATTTGGGACCCGATTTCTACCAATAACCAAGTCGATTCCGAAGGAAATGCTCGCGATCGTCGATAAACCCGTCATTCATTATATTGTGGAAGAAGCGATTGCCTCCGGAATCGAGGAGATTATTATCGTAACAAGCAGAAGCAAGCGAGCTATTGAGGATTACTTCGATCGAAACGTCGAGCTTGAGGCGCTGCTGGAGAAAAAAAATAAAATTCGAGTCATTGAGCAGTTGGAACATATGGCGAATATGGCCGACATCACCTTCGTTCGCCAGAAGGAGATGCTCGGCCTGGGACACGCGATTTGGAGCGCGCGCAAGGCTGTCGGCAACGAGCCCTTCGCCGTATTGCTCGGCGATATCGTGTTTCGCGGCAAAGAGCCCTACTTGAAGCAATTGCTCGACCATTATTACCGGCTGGAGGCGCCTGTCATTGCCGTTCATCCGGTTAATTGGGAGGATACCGAAAAATACGGGATCGTAGACGGTGCGGAAGTTCAGGAAGGCGTCTACGAGCTGATCGACATCGTCGAGAAGCCGATCAACAATCCTCCGTCCAATCTGGCGGTCGTTGGTCGATATGTGCTCCCAGGTGACATATTTGACCTGCTGGAGCATACCGCTCCCGGCGTAGGCGGGGAGATTCAGCTCACTGATGCGCTGCAGACGATGTCGGGCAGACAAAGCTGCTACGCCTGCATCTGTGAAGGAAGCATGTATGATGTCGGCGACAAGCTGGGCTATCTAATTGCCAACGTAGACTACGGGAAAGCGCACGAGGAACTTGGCAGCGCTCTGCGCAAATACTTGAAAGAAACCGGGAACGAGGGTGATCACGGTTGAGAAGACGTATTTTAATATCCGGTGCGGCCGGCTTTCTCGGCAGCCACTTGACGAAACAGCTGTTATCCGAAGGACATGAGGTCATCGGATTGGATAATCTGTGCACGGGGCTGCTGGAAAATATTCGAGATGCTGCGGATCATCCTTTGTTCACTTTTATCCATATCGACGTATCATGCCGGAGCGTCGTTGACAAGCTGCGCGGACTCGCGCCAACCGAAATCTACCATCTTGCGTCTCCGGCATCGCCCAAGCTGTATCAGCAGCTTCCGTTCGAAACGATCGCCGTCAACACAATTGGCACGCATAACATGCTTGAGCTAGCCCGGCTCTGCAACGCGAAGCTGGTGTTCGCGAGCACAAGCGAAGCGTACGGAGATCCCGAGGTGCATCCGCAGCCGGAAAGCTATCGCGGCAATGTCAATACATGGGGACCGAGAGCCTGCTACGACGAGTCGAAACGAATGGGAGAGGTGTATTGCTACGAATATTTCCACCGGCATCATGTACAGGTGAAAGTAGCACGTATTTTCAACACGTATTCTGCAGGACTTAGAAGCGACGACGGGCGCATCATCTCCAACTTCGTCACACAGGCGCTGCGCGGACAGGACATAACCGTGTTCGGCGACGGCAGCCAGACACGCTCCTTCTGTTATGTGGACGACACGATCGCCGGCCTGAGGCTGATGATGGAACACGATTCAGCAATAGGTGAGATCATCAACATCGGAAATCCGAAGGAATACAGCGTTCTGGAGGTCGCGCATATCGTCAAGCGTCTCACGGGAACGAACAGTCCGATTGTCCGGCTACCGCTTCCAGCAGACGATCCCCGCCTTCGCCGCCCTGTCATCGACAAGGCGCAGAAGCTGCTGGGTTGGTCCCCCAAGATATCTTTAGAAGAAGGGCTTGGCAAAATGATTCAGGTGTATCAGGAAAAACTGCTGAACCGGGGAGAGGGGTCAATATGAACATTGTTTGTATCGGTTCGGGTTACGTCGGCTCCGTGACTGCGGCTGCATTCGCGGTATTGGGTCATCAGACGACCGTCATTGACGTGAATCCGGACAAAGTCGCCAGCATTCAGTCCGGCCGCAGCCCGATCTACGAGCCTGGACTTGATCGGCTGCTCCAAGCTGTGGCTGGCCGAAGCCTGACCGCTTCGGTCTCGTACGAGTCGGTCAAGAAAGCCGATGCCGTCTTTATTTGTGTCGGTACGCCCTCCAAACCCGACGGCTCTGCCGATATGACCTTCGTCGAATCCGCCGCCGCCCAAATCGCCGAGCATCTGGACAGCTCGCGTTTTACCGTCGTCGTGACGAAATCGACCGTACCTGTCGGCACCGCCGACACGATCACCCGGATTGTCGGCGAACGGTCTGGATTGAGCAGCGGCGTTCAATATGCAGTTGTCAGCAACCCTGAATTTCTGCGCGAAGGGCATGCGCTGGAGGATGTGTTTTTTCCCGACCGGATTGTCATCGGGGCGAACGATCCCAAGGCTCGCGACATCATGAAGGCCGTCTATACCCCACTGTTGCGCCGGGAATTTTACAAGGTGTGGCTGCCTCAATTCGAATTCCATTGTCCGATGGATAAACCGGCTCCCGTCTATCTAGAAACTGATCCAGCCAGCTCGGAGATGATCAAATATGCCTCGAATGCGTTCCTCGCTGTAAAAGTCAGCTACATCAACGAGATCGCAAGGTACTGCGAGCAAATCGGCGCCAATGCGCTTCACGTTGCGTACGGCATGGGGTTGGATGATCGAATCGGTAGCCGGTTCCTGCAAATTTCCAGCGGATGGGGAGGCAGCTGCTTTCCGAAGGATACACTCGAGTTTCTCGCATCCAGCATCAAGCAAGGCAGCGAATTATCCATTGTGAAGGCGGCCGTCCAAGCGAACCATGCGATGCAGCAGTACTGCGCAGACAAGGTGCGCAGCCGTCTCGGCGACTTATCCGGCAAGGTTGTTGCAATCCTCGGGCTTACCTTCAAGCCGGACACGGATGATGCAAGGCAAAGTCAAGCCGCCGTAATCATTCGCGAATTGACCGACAGGGGGGCTGCCGTTCAAGCACACGACCCCAAGGGAGCAAATATGTTTGCCTTGCTTAATCCGGAGCTGCCCGTAACGTACTGCGTCTCTCCTGAGGAAGCGGCCGCCCGGTCCGACGCCATCGTGCTTATGACACACTGGGATGAATACCTGAGGCTGGACTGGCGGAGCATCCTGCCTCTGATGAACCGTCCCTATCTGCTGGATACCCGGAACGCCCTTCCGGAAGCTCATCTGCGCGAGATCGGCTTCGAATACGAAGGGCTCGGCATACCGCACCGAAATTAGCCGGACAATCCGGCTTGATGAAGAAGCTTCCTCAGCTCATCCGTGTTGATGAGAATATCGGCTTCACCCGGCCAGCGCATGTTCGGAATCGGTACCGGAGTGCCGAAGAGACTGTAATGCTCAAGTCCGACATAACTGCTGATCATCCAATAGCAAGGCGGCCTCCAGTCGTTGGCAAACATCTCAACGACCTTGGTTCCGGGTTGACTAAAGGTAAGATTCGTCAGCCCGGCGCCGTGTGGCGCAACAATGGCAGCAGCCGAATGAAAGAGACGGATCTGGTCGACAAGCGACATCGTCTCCAGTACATAAGGCTGGAAGCCGTGCTGCGACAGCAGCGCAATGACATCCGGCTCATTCACAATTCTCCTTCGGACCGCATCGCCTCTGCTGATATATATTTTGGCGGTTCGGTGCGGATTCGGCTGCAGACCCAGCTTGCTGCTGAATTCGCTGCGCAGAAAATCACAGGTCCACTTCGGATACCCGAGCTCATGCGGAATGGAAGCCACCGCCAAACGCTCTGCTTCAATATGGAAATGCTCATGCGTATCCACCACCATGCTTTGCGGGATTCCGAGCAGCTCCAAGGTTTGTGCATGAAACGATTTCTTCGGCGATGATCCGACGCCCCAATGGAGAATGCTTCTACGATTGATGACATAGCGGTCGATGGGGACTCCGCTCAGCCGAAGCAGCTGCAGCCGTGCCAGCACATCGTACATCCAGTGAAAATAGTTCGCACTTTCACAGAACGTAAGCGCCGCCGTCGTGCCCGGAAGCCGGACAACCGGATATTCCTGCCAGTGGTGAAATACCGGATGCCGCTCAGGGAACCACGATTCGAATTCAAACGATACATCGGCAAGCAGCGCCCGTCCCTGTGTAATGACGGAGCCGTTCACCCCCCACAACCGCCCGTTCGGCAAGACAGCCACATACCCGGGTGCTGGCAGGAAGTCGTGTCCACCGAAGCCGGACTGGCCTTCGAGCGTACGGGAATCCGCAAAGCGATACGGCTGATCGCCGAAAAATTCGGCATAATACGGAATGCCATGCCCGCTGGCGGCCATCTCGTGAAGCCAACCGATCGTCTTGGTGTGCGCAAGCGGATGCGTACCCGAAGGCTCTGACTCCGCTGCCGGTTCCGGCGGAGGCTCTGACGGCGCCTCCGGCTGTGCGTGCGGCTCCGGCGGAGCAGCAGCAGGAAGGGCAGCGGTTCGAGCCGCACGCCTCTTCTTGCGGGCCCTCAGCCCCTTCCGTCTCCTCCCGGCCATCCTTCGCTTCAGCTTGCCCGAACGGCGGCCCGCTCTGTTCCTTGCACGTCTGCGTACGCTCTTGCGCCGCTTACCCTTGACACGTCTTGCCCGAACACTCCTGGATAATCGTATACTCCGTTTTTTCATCCTGGTTCGTTTTCTCGTCTTCCGTATTCTCGCACTCCGTCTCTTTCTCATCGTGAACCTCCTTTAAGCCGTTGCTCTACCTTCGTACGCAGCTCCCGCAAATCGACCGTCATATCTCTGGCCAAGCTCCAGGGATAATGCTGCGATTCATACCCTTGGCAAATGACAGATTCGTAGTTCAATCCACCGTATGCACACATTTGCCCGTAGCAGTTCGGCGTGTAGCCCTCCGCAAACAGCTCGATGACCTGCGCTCCCGGCTTGCAGAACACAAGGTTCGAAAGTCCGGAGCCGTGGGGAGCTACGACTAATCTGGCGGATTGAAACAGACGGATTTGCTCCGCGACGGATAACCGCTCCAATTGACAGGACACAAAGCCGTAGTTGTTCAGCATCGCTTCCAATTCCGGTTCGTTATATACCTTGCGAAGCAGTGCCCCGCCCCGGCTAATGTAGAGCTTGTCGTTCCCGGTCGATTCCCATTGTCTGCCTGCCGTCAAAGCCTTGCGCACATAATCGAACGGCCATCGCGGATACTCCAGATAACCGTGCATCGGAATGGACGGGACAAGCAGCTGTTCCGCCCGCAGCACCGCCGCATCCTGGGTATAGATCCGCCTTCCGGGCGGAATGCCGAGCATGCCGAGAATTTCCTCCTGGAAGGGCGAAACAACGGAATTAAACACATACGTATCCGTACGAATACCGCTTCTTTCAATCAGGTCCAATCTTGCAATGACATCAAACAGCCAGTGGAAATACGTATGGCTGCTGAAGAACGTCAGCACTGCCGCCGTTCCCGGGATATGATGCACAGGCAAGCTTCTCCGTCCCTCTTCAGCGGGCGGTCCCTCGGGCGAATAATCGATGGATACATCCTCAATCAGCGCGTCGTCAGGCGCATAAATTCTTCCCTTGCTCCCCCATACGGATCCGCCGGGAATTACCGTCACATAGGCGGAGCCGATCGGTTCGGGATGCAGCTCTGCATAATAAGGGGCTCCGCCTTGCTCACGATTCCGATTCACCCAGTCTACAGCAGCCGGGTAGGTGCGAATGGGCTCCACAGCTGGTTCGGCGGGAACAAGCGGATTCGGCTCAGGATGTTGGACCACGTCCGTCCCGGGCGGTAACGCTTCCGGTTCCGGCACGGCGGCAATTGGCGGCAAAACCTCGATAGGTATCGGTCTGCGTCTCCGTCTTCTTCTACGTTGCCTCAAGCCGGATTTGACC
>JBEPYM010000161.1:0-7709 GCA_041641375.1 Paenibacillus sp. | reverse complement strand
AGGCTTTCGCGCAGGCGGGCAAGCTCGTCTTCCGTCAGATCGCGTACTCGCGTATTCGGGCTTACGCCTGTTTCTGCGAGAATGCGCTGAGAGGTTGACTTACCGATTCCAAAAATATACGTGAGCGCGATTTCCACGCGCTTATCGCGAGGCAGGTCTACACCAGCTATACGTGCCATGTACTTGAGGCACCTCCTTTATCCTTGTTTTTGTTTATGCTTCGGGTTTTCGCAAATTACCATTACGTTGCCTTTGCGTCGAATGACTTTGCATTTTTCGCAAATTGGCTTCACGGAAGGTCTGACTTTCATGGTGATTCCCTCCTTGGAGTTTTGCCCTGCGGGCATCGTCACGTTTCGCCCTCGGGGCAAAACTGATCAACAGCTTACTTGCGGTACGTAATGCGTCCGCGCGTCAAATCGTAAGGCGACAGCTGAATAACAACCTTATCGCCCGTCAGAATGCGAATGAAGTGCATCCGCAGCTTGCCCGAGACATGCGCCAATATCTGGTGTCCGTTCTCGAGCTCCACCTTGAACATCGCATTTGGCAACGGTTCGATTACCGTACCTTCGACCTCAATGACATCTTCCTTGGCCACAATCATTCTCCTTCCGGCTGTGCTTGCTCCTGCACATGCTGTTCCATAAACTTACCGATGGCATATCGTAATTTCCCGTTCGTCACTCGACCGGTTTCCGCAATGCTTGCGGATACCTCCGAGCTGATCATCCCTTGCAGCTCAAGATGGGCCAGGTTTTTTTTCTTCGGCTGATCGAATTTGCGCTTGTCGCCATCGGCGACATGTACAAACCGTTCGTCCACAATACGGACGATCACGCTAAATTTATCCTGATCCCTTCCCTTGAGCGCCTTCACAATGCGTCCGACCTCTGGCTTTAATTCATCGTCCATGAAAGCTGCACCTCTATTCGTCCAGCTTCGTGAAAATCTCGTACCCGTCCGCCGTAATAGCGATCGTATGCTCGAAATGCGCGCACAGAGATTTGTCGTTCGTTACGACCGTCCAATTATCGGCCAGCGTCTTCACATAGCGCTTGCCTGCAGCGATCATAGGCTCAATCGCGAGCACCATGCCCGGCTTCAGGCGCGGCCCACGGTCCGGCAGTCCATAATTCGGGATTTGGGGCTCCTCGTGAAGATTCGCTCCGATGCCGTGTCCGACATATTCCTGAATGATGCTGAAACCGTCACGTTCGGCGCAGGTTTGAATCGCGTGGGAAATCGTATATAGCCTGACATCAGGGGCGGCCTTCGCCAAGCCGTCATAGAGCGATTGCTCCGTAACGTCCAATAGGCGCTGCGCTTCCGGTGTAATGGTGCCTACCGGGTAGGTCCACGCCGAATCCCCGTGATAACCTTGATATTGAACGCCGATATCGATCGAAATAATATCGCCGTCCAGCAGCTGTCGCTTGCTCGGTATTCCATGTACAAGCTCCTCGTTCACCGAGGCACAGATACTGGCAGGAAAAGAGTTGTAGCCCTTGAAGGATGGAATGCCGCCGCGGCTGCGAATGTACCCTTCCGCAATCTGATCAAGCTCAAGTGTCGTTATGCCGGGACGGATCGCATCCGAGAGCACGCGATGCGTCTCGGCAACGATTCGACCGGCTTCCCGCATTCGCGCCAGTTCATCCTGTGTCTTGCAAATGATCATTCCGCTTGCCCTTTCAATAGCGATTGGATATCCGCGGTGACTGCGTCAATTTCCTGTTCGCCGTTGATATGCCGGAGCACACCCTTCTCTTCATAGTAGTGAAGAAGCGGGGCAGTCTTGTTCATATATTCATCCAGTCTCGTTCCGACCTTCGCTTCCGAATCGTCTGCTCGCTGATACAGCTCGCCTCCGTCGCGATCGCATATGCCTTCTACCTTCGGAGGATTGAATAGGACATGATACGTTGCTCCACATGTGCGGCATACGCGTCGTCCTGTCAAACGCGCAAGAAGAAGTGATCGATCGACCTGTAGGTTGATAACAAAGTCGATCGGCATATGCAGCGCGGACAAAATGTCATCCAGCGCTTCCGCTTGCGGAATCGTTCTTGGGAAGCCGTCCAGCAGGAAGCCCTTGCGGCAATCCGGCTGCTGCAGCCTCTCACGAACGATTCCATTCGTTACGTCGTCAGGAACGAGCAGACCTTGATCCATGTATTCCTTCGCTTTCAAGCCGAGCGGTGTGCCTTGGCTCATGGCAGCGCGGAACATATCTCCCGTGGAAATATGCGGAATGCCGAATTCGTTCACGATCCATTCGGCTTGCGTGCCTTTGCCGGCTCCCGGAGGGCCCATGAATAACAGGTTCATCGTCTGTCTCCTCTCCCAGCTTTGCAGCGGAGCCTCTATTTGTTGATAAAGCCCTTGTAGTGACGCTTGATCAACTGCGTTTCGATCTGCTTCATCGTGTCTAGCGCAACGCCGACAACGATCAAGAGCGAGGTGCCACCGATTTGGACCGATTGCGGCAATCCGGCCAGGCCGCCGAAAAATACCGGCAACACGGAAATCGCTGCAAGGAATACCGCACCGGACAGCGTGATTCGGTTCATGACGCGAGTCAAGTAAACCGAAGTTGTCTTGCCCGGACGAATACCAGGAATGTATCCGCCGTTCTTCTTCATCTGATCGGCCATCTGCACAGGGTTAATCTGTACAAAGGTGTAGAAATACGTAAACCCGATGATCAGCAGTACATAAAGCACCATTCCGAGCGGCTGTGTGTAGTACAAGTGAGCGATAATCCACTCCGCTACCACATTCGTGCGGAAAAACTGCGCGATCGTTGTCGGGAACAGAAGCAGTGACGATGCGAAGATGACCGGGATAACTCCCGCTGCGTTCACTTTGAGCGGAATATGCGTCGATTGACCGCCGTACATCTTACGTCCGACTACGCGCTTCGCGTATTGGACCGGAATCTTGCGTACGCCTTGCTGTACGAAGATAACGCCGACGATAATGAGCAATACAACCGCCAAGATTACGACCATCTTCAGGATGTTCAGGAACATTGCGCCTTCGGCGGCATCAGCAAACTGGCTCTGATAAATTTGCTGGACCGTCGTCGGGAATACCGCGACGATACCTGCGAAGATAATAATCGAGATGCCGTTGCCGATCCCATATTCGTTAATTTGCTCGCCGAGCCACATCAAGAACGCCGTACCTGCCGTCAATACAATCGCGATGATTGTATATGTCGTAAAGCCTGGGTCGTTGACGAGCTGCGCGCCGAACAAATTATTGAAGCCGATCGCGAGACCGTAAGCTTGAATCAAGCCAAGTACTATTGTACCATACCGCGTAAATTGCGCCAGCTTCTTCCGTCCGACTTCGCCTTCTTTTGCCCATTCGGCAAATTTCGGGATGACATCCATCGTAAGAAGCTGCACGATAATCGACGCTGTAATGTAAGGCATGATCCCCATCGCAAAGATCGAGAACTGGAACAAAGCGCCGCCGGAGAATGTGTTTAGCAAGCTGAACACATCCCCGGTCGTAGCGCGATCCGCATTTGCAATGACTTCGGTATTGATGTTCGGTACAGGAATAAAAGCACCGATCCGGTACACGAACAGGATACCGAGTGTGAACAAAATCTTGGACCGCAGGTCCTGAATTTTAAATATATTCGACAGGGTGCTAAGCATCAGATCACCTCGGATTTACCGCCGGCAGCTTGAATCTTATCCACTGCCGATTGGGAGAACTTGTTCGCTTTAACCGTTAAGCTGACTGTCAAATCCCCGTTGCCGAGAATTTTAATGCCGTCAAGCGGATTTTTCACGATCCCGGATTCGATGAGCAGTTCCGGTGTTACCTCAGTTCCTGCTGCAAAGCCGTTCAGTTCTTCCAAGTTGACAATCGCAAATTGCAGTGCGAATCTCGTGTTGTTGAAGCCGCGCTTCGGAACTCGACGATAGAGTGGGTTCTGACCGCCTTCAAATCCAGGGCGAACACCGCCGCCGGAACGAGCCCATTGACCCTTGTGACCGCGAGTCGAGGTTTTACCCATTCCACTGCCGATACCACGACCTACGCGCTTGCGAGTGTGACGAGCGCCTTCAGCCGATTGCAATTCGTGTAACTTCATACCTTGCACCTCCTTCTAGAGAGTCGATACTTGTGTTCCTGCTGTTCTTACACTTCTTTTACTTCTACAAGGTGAGTGACTTTCTTGATCATACCCCGGATCGCCGGATTGTCCTGGTGAACAACCGTCTGATGAAGCTTGCGCAATCCGAGTGTGCGTACGGTTACGCGCTGATCCTCGGGACGACCGATCAAGCTGCGCTTGAGGGTAACGTGCAATTGATTCGCCATTCGTATTCCCTCCTTAACCCAGCAGCTCTTCCACAGTTTTACCGCGAAGCTTTGCGACATCTTCAGCCTTCTTCAGGCGGGAGAGTCCTTCAAGCGTTGCGTTAACCATGTTGATGGAGTTCGAAGAACCGAGAGATTTTGTCAAGATATCGCCTACGCCTGCAAGCTCAAGAACGGCACGAACCGGCCCGCCTGCAATAACACCCGTACCTTTGGAAGCTGGCTTTAGAAGAACTTCGCCTGCTCCGAAGTGTCCGATAACAAGGTGCGGAATCGTCGTTCCGACGATCGGCACATGAACTAGATTTTTCTTCGCGTCTTCAATGCCTTTACGGATGGCGTCCGGCACTTCGGCAGCCTTGCCGATGCCTGCGCCCACCCAGCCCTTGCCGTCTCCTACGACGACAAGCGCACTGAAGCTGAAACGGCGTCCGCCTTTAACAACCTTCGCTACGCGATTAATGTTAACGACCTTCTCCGTAAGCTCTAATGAATTCGGATCTATACGCAAGTGTGGAACCTCCTTACTTCAGGGATTTAGAATTCAAGTCCGGCCTCACGCGCTGCATCTGCAAGCGCCTGGATACGGCCATGGTACAAATAACCGCCGCGGTCGAATACAACGTTCTTCAAGCCCTTCTCCTGCGCGCGCTGTGCGATCAGTTGACCGACACGGCGTGCCGCTTCAACATTGCCGCCGTTCGATACATCCTCACGAAGCTCTTTGTCGAGCGTCGATGCCGCTACGATGGTAACTCCGTTCGTGTCGTCAATGATCTGGGCGTACATATGCTTGGAGGAGCGGAACACGTTCAGACGAGGGCGCTCCTGTGTGCCTTCGATTTTCTTGCGGACGCGAAGGTGTCTTACCTTGCGCGCTTTGTTTTTGTCGCCTTTGGTAATCATGTTATGCGTACACTCCTTTCCGTCAGGCTGTAAGTCCGATCAACGACCGGAGCCTATTACTTCTTCTTGCCGGCTTTACCTTCTTTGCGAAGGATCTTCTCGTTCTCATATTTGATGCCTTTGCCCTTGTAAGGCTCAGGCTCGCGTACGGAGCGAATCTTGGCTGCAGTAGCGCCGACAAGCTCCTTGTCGATGCCTTTGACGATAATTTTAGTGTTGGATGGCAATTCGAATTCGATACCTGTTTCAGGCACGATTTCTACCGGGTGGGAATACCCTACGCTAAGAACCAGCTTATCACCGGATTTGTTGGCACGGTATCCGACGCCAACAAGCTCCAGGTTCTTGACGAAGCCTTCTGTTACGCCGTTAACCATGTTGGCGATAACGCTGCGAGTCGTTCCGTGCAGCGCGCGGTGCAGCTTATTGTCGCTAGGACGCTCAACGAGAAGCTGGTTCTCTTCAAGCGTAAGCTTCATATCTTTATGAATTTCGCGGGTAAGCGAGCCCTTCGGTCCATTCACCGTAATCACGGTGTTGTCGACGCTCACGTTAACTCCGTTCGGGATTGCAATTGGTTTGCGGCCAATACGAGACATGGTGCACCTCCGTTCGTTACATAATGAATATTACCAAATGTAGCAGATAACTTCTCCGCCGGCTTTCGATTGACGCGCTTCTTTGTCGGACATTACGCCCTTCGAAGTGGACAGAATTGCAATGCCCAGTCCGCCGAGTACGCGCGGTACTTCATAACTTTTCGCATACACACGCAAGCCAGGCTTGCTGATACGCTTCAGGCCGGAGATAACGCGCTCGTTGTTCTGGCCGTATTTCAGGAAGATGCGAATGATCCCCTGCTTGTTGTCCTCAATATACTCAGCGTCACGAATGAATCCTTCACGCTTCAAAATTTCAGCGATTTCACGCTTAATCTTCGACGCGGGAATTTCAACCGTCTCGTGACGAACGATATTAGCATTGCGGATGCGTGTAAGCATATCTGCAATCGGATCTGACATCGTCATGTTGGATGAAACCTCCTTTCCGTAGTAAACGGATTACCAGCTTGCTTTCTTCACGCCTGGGATTTGACCTTTGTAGGCGAGTTCACGGAAGCAGATCCGGCAAATTTTAAATTTTCTTAAAACCGAGTGAGGACGCCCGCAGCGCTCACAACGGGTATAGGCTTGAACGCCGAACTTAGGCTTGCGTTGCTGCTTGATCTTCATTGAAGTTTTTGCCACGTTTATTTAACACCTCCGATTATTGGGGTTAAACGGCTCACTTCGCGAAAGGCATGCCCAGCTGATTCAGCAGTTCGCGCGCCTCTTCGTCCGTGCCCGCCGTTGTGACGATAACGATATCCATACCTCTTGTCTTATCAATCTTGTCGTATTCGATCTCAGGGAAGATCAGCTGTTCCTTCAAGCCAAGCGTGTAGTTGCCACGACCGTCAAATGCTTTCGTCGATACGCCGCGGAAGTCGCGAACGCGAGGAAGCGCAATGTTGAAAAGCTTGTCGAGGAAATAGTACATGCGCTCGCCGCGAAGCGTTACCTTCACACCGATCGGCATGCCTTCACGAAGACGGAACGTCGCAATCGACTTCTTCGCTTTCGTAATGACAGGCTTTTGGCCTGCGATTTTTTGCATATCTTCCACCGCGTTGTCAAGCACCTTGGAGTTGGAAACTGCGTCGCCCACACCCATATTGATTACAACTTTTTCAATCTTCGGCACCTGCATCACAGATGTATAGTTAAACTTCTGCATCAAAGCAGGAGTCACTTCGTTTAGAAAACGTTCCTTCATTCTTGCTGCCATCGCTTGAATGGACCTCCTTTCACATTCCGGTCTTAGTCGATCACTTCTCCGGATTTTTTTGCATAGCGTACTTTGTTGCCATTATCAAGTACCTTGTATCCGATCCGGGTAGCTGCTCCGCTCTTTGGATCGATGTGCATGACATTCGATACGTGTATTGGCGCTTCCTTCTCAATGATACCGCCTTGCGGGTTTGCCTGGTTTGGCTTCTGATGCTTCTTTACCATGTTGACGCCTTCTACGAGTACGCGATTCTCACGCGGGTAAGCGGCGATGATGCGGCCTTTCTTACCTTTGTCTTTTCCCGTAATCACGATAACCGTATCGTCTTTCTTCACGTGAAGGTGGTTGTTATGGCTTTCAAGCACTTTTTTCAGTCTGGGCATAGGGACACCTCCTCTGAGTTAAGGCTCATTCCTAAGATAGAACCGGATATTAGATAACCTCTGGCGCGAGGGAGATGATTTTCATAAAGTCGCGGTCGCGAAGCTCGCGTGCAACAGGTCCGAAAATCCGCGTTCCGCGAGGGCTCTTGTCGTCCTTCACGATAACCGCTGCGTTCTCGTCGAACGTGATGTAGGATCCGTCCTTACGACGAGTGGAACGGCGCGTACGAACGATAACCGCCT
>JBEPYM010000160.1:0-7771 GCA_041641375.1 Paenibacillus sp. | reverse complement strand
CTGTTAAGATAGAGGCAGCAAGTAATCTGGAATGGATCTGGAAGGTGGAGATCTCTTGTCTCGCCGAAGTATGTCGGTACTCCTCGCTCTCATGCTGCTGTCATTCATTTTACTGACAAGATATCCGAATACGCCTGTTCCCTACTCCGCGATTATTTTACAAAGCAATGAGCAGACTGGGATCGGATGGAATCGAATTCCCTCCGATCAGCCGCTTAAGGAAATTTCAATATCCGCCGTAATGACTGAGAACGAGCTGAGCAAGCTTCGGCAGATGAAACAGCAGTTCGAGTCCGCTCATCCCGGAGTTGCGATCCGGATCCTGCCTGCGTCCTCCGAATTCAAGGAACTTGACTATTTGACGGCAGCACGGCTTGGGGATGCTCCGGATATTATGCTGCTTGATAATGCGTGGGTGAGCCATTTTGCCGCACACGGATATCTCAGGGCGATGGATGCCTTTTATAGTGCTGATCAGCAATCCGTGCAGCAGGAGCAGTTGATTGGCCAGCTGAAGTGGAATGGATACATATGGGGCGTACCTAAGGATCTAGATCCTTATGTGCTCGTATACCGAATAGACCGGTTGGCAGAGAAGGGACTTCAGCCTCCGCCTTGGAATGGAGATGCACTGGTGTCTGCACATAAAGCGCTTACAAGCGGCGCCGATGGCAAGCTCGGCCTTTGGTTCAAGCGGTCTGATCCCTATGCCGTGCTGTCTCTGCTGTGGGCGGTTGGAGCAATGCCCGATTCCTCGGCTGCACCGGCGGACGCGGCTGCGAGGAAGGCGAATGCGTTGAAAGCGTTGGAAACGCTTCAGATGCAGCAGATGCCGGCCAATTATCCCGAAGCTTACGCGGAAGCCTGGGAAAAGCTGCAGCAAGGGCAAATCGCGATGATGATCACACCTGCGAGCGCATTCAAGCTGAATCCCATACCGGGTGTGGCGCAGGTTCCGCTTGGTGTGCCGGAGCAAGCTTCCACATCGAGAGAACGCAAGTCCGGAGGCTGGTTGAAGGGACGAAGCTTTGTGCTGTCAGCAAAGACAGCTCATGCGAAGGAGGCGTCCCAATGGATCTTGGAGCTGACGAACCGAGATGCCCAGGCGAAGCTTTCGGAAGCGGGAGGCGTTCTGCCGGCTATGCCTGGAGCGCTGGAGCAAATAACGGCTGTGAGGGCTGGACTGAACAGCGCGCAACTGCTGCCCGCCGATCCCCAGCTTCCGCGCCGTCTTGACCGGCTTGTGGAGACGAGTGCGCAGCTATGGAGCGGCAAGCTGCAGCCTGTTCCGTTCCTGGAACGGCTGCAGGCAATCATGACTGACAAGTGAGCGCTTATTTAAGCCGCAGCTCAATGACGAGCTTGCCGTTCGCTATGCTGACAGCAGTCGGAACGATTGAGGAGATGAAACGTCTTGGATCTAGTGTCAGATCGTACTGACGCTCCAGGTCTCTCGCGGTCGTGTCGGGCAGCTCGAACCCATTGTATTGGAGCTGCTCGATACGGAATTTGATCGTATCTTGATCCAGACGGTACTTGCCTTTGACGACCGCCTGCGTGCCGTCAGTCGAACCGCTGATGGTCATAGCGCCGTCTTGAAAGGCGAAACGAAATCCCTTGAATCTGATATCCTGCTCCTGCAGAAAATCGTTTAGAAGTGTGTCCTGAAGCTGAACCGACATTTTTAACCCTTCAAACTTCAGGCTGTTCTTGTCCCGGGCGAGCAGCTCGGGAAATTTCAGAGAGAGCTCGCTAAGCGACCGGAAGTAGAGATCGAACAAGGGCTTGCCCTTCCGTTCCCAGGAATCGCTCAGCAGGCGCATCTGCTCCAGCTGCTTCTCCCGTTCCTCGTTCGACAGCCGGGCCAGCGCTGTTTGAATTTCACCCTCCAGCTGCTCGACTCTCAACTTCTCCCGGCGGAAGCCTTCTTTCACTTCTACGATGGAGCGAAGCACGGATTGCTGTTGTTCCCTTGCAGCCTGAAGCTGGGCATACGCGCTACGATAGCTTTCGAGCAATCGGTGGTCGCGCTCCAGCACAGCGGCCACATAATCGAACACGGCGAGCGCTTCGCTGAAAGAGGTGGATGTAAGCAGAAGCAGCCACAGTCCGTCGCGTTCGCCCATATAATACGCACGCAGCAGCTGACCGGCCTGCACGCGCTGCTGTTCCATCGCCTGACCGCGAAGCTCAATCTGGCGATGTGTTTCTGCGAGTGCTGCGGTAAGTTTTCCTTCTTCCGCTTCCAGGCGGGCGATCTCACGATCAATTTCCTTTACGGACAAGCTTTTTTCCAGCAGCTTCCTTGTCTCATCAATCGCAGGCTCAGCAAGGGCAGCTGCGGCGGCGCCGAAGCTGAGAAGCCATAGGCTGCAAAGGAAAAGCACGACTCTGCGAACGTTCCCCATAAGCGCCTCCTCCCGAAACCCTTACTATCCATCGTATCGCTTGTCTCCCATTTTCATGCCTGTATCATCCGCGGCTAAGCTATGGCTTTGGCGTGGACGGAGCCAGCTTGCGGAGTACGTCCTCCAGCGGCAGAAGCTGTGTCGGCGGTTGTTTCGCAGCAGGCATCGTTCCGTTGATCTCCGTATAGCTCATGCTGTAGTGAATGGACAGCGGCTCGGTGCGTCCGTCCTTCCGCTGCCGCTCCGCATCAATCTTGATTTGATGCTCAGTGATGTATCCTTGTTCGTTCAGTTTCAGCCGGACATAACCCGGCTGAGTCAAGGAGAAGCCGTTCAACTGGTCCGAATGGAGTACGTTTTTCCAGCTTGAGGCTTGATCGGCCGAAATAAGAGTCTTGGCAGCCAGTTCGTCGATAAACGTCGGCCACAGTCTCGACAATTCGGAGAGAGCTGCCGCACCTTGTCGTCCCTCCAGCTTCAGCTCGAGCAGCGGGGGCGATTGCTTGGATTCCGCCAAATTGCGGAACAGCTCCGGCTGTACAGCGGCAGTCCAGGCTGCCAGGTACCGGTTGAGTACTTGACCGGCCTCGTCAAGCTTGCCGGATTGACCGGGCAGCTTCTGCAGATCGAGTGACATCCATTCATCCTTCTTGTTGATCAGTGGCAGGGACGCATACAATTTGTTATCCTTGAGCAAGATCGGTATCGTCCATGTCGGGGATCCGCTGTTCGGGGCGAGGCCGAGCCGGGCATCCAGATAAGCTGGAGCCTTGCTAGCCGATCCGGAGAAGGTTAAGCTGTCGGATAACAGCGCTGCTGTCAATGCCCCGGCAACCGGATTGTGTGCTTCGGACGGTGCCGGAAGCTTAAGTGTTATCGTTCCATCAAACGTATAGGTGTTCATATCGTTCAGCTTGGCATACGCGGCGGATGTCGCATCGCGCCACCGGGTTCCGTCCTCAGCCTTGCAGCCGGCGGCTGTGCCGCTGAGAAGCGCCATGACCGCCAAGGTCGCAGTAAGTTTTCGCACATGCATGGTAGGCGACACTCCTTTGATTGATTGCTTCACATGAAATTCACCCTTATTATACAGGTTGCGAGGCCTGGTGTCTCCCTGGCACCTGATACCAGACAGCCAGAAAGGCGAATGCTATTTTGACTAATGAGAGGACCAGCAAACAAACCGGCCAGACTGAGCTGATTGCAGCGATACGGGAACAGATCGCACAAAGCCCGTCCGGCGTACTCACGTTCCAGCAATTTATGAGGCTCTGTCTCTATCATCCGGAATTTGGATATTACACGAGAGCAGGAGATACGGAGGCGGTCGGGAAGTCCGGGGATTTCTACACAAGCGCTTCGATCGGTACGGTCCTGGCAGATGTGCTCGCTGCGTTCGCGGTAAAGGAGCTCAACGCCAGAGCGCCAAGCAGCGGACCGATTCGGATTGTGGAGTGGGGGGGAGGAACCGGCCGGTTGGCTGCCGACATGCTCGACCGCCTGCTTCTACTTGACCCGAAGCTATACAGCCGCCTTCATTGGTTGCCCGTCGAAATCAGCCCGACGTTGCGTGAGAAACAGGGGCATACGATCGCTGCAGCCGGTCATGCGGATGTTTTGCAAGAACCGGAGCGGGAGTCCGTGTATACGTTCGTGTATGCAAACGAGCTGCTGGATGCGTTTCCGGTTCGGCGCATCCGCAAGCGTAATGGCGACTTGTATGAGTGCTGCGTCGGCTGGGACGAAGCGGAAGGCAGGTTCGTAGAACGCGAGCTTCCCATCCAGGAGCAAATTGGTGTCGCCGCCATGCTGTCCGATGGGCAAACGGCCGAGCTGAATCCGGAAGCGACCGCATGGGTGGAGGAGCTCGGGGACCAGCTTCGCACAAGCGGTGTCCGAGCGACGGTATGGCTCGCGGACTATGGAGATCGAACCGCAGAGCTGACCGCCCCCCACCGTATGAACGGCACTCTGCTTTGCTATTACAAGCATCAAGCTATGGATGCCCCATTGGAGCGTGTCGGCGAACAGGATATGACGAGCCATGTTGACTTCGACGAAATCGAGGCTGCAGCTGTTCGGGCAGGATTTGAAGAGCGGTCGCTGCTGACGCAGAAGCAATTCCTCGTAGAGAACGGAGTTCTGGAGCTGCTGGTGAACCGGACGGACGGCGACCCGTTCAGCGCTGACGCCAGGCGCAACCGTTCGATCCGTCAGCTGCTTCTGAGCGATGGAATGAGCGAGCTCTTCAAAGTGTGCATTCTGCGCATGAACCCATGAACAAACCAAAAAGAGCGCCCCCGCGTACGATGCGGAGCGCTCTTTTACCAATTCCATTGAAAGATGATGTTAATGCAGCGGCATCTGGAAAAAGGACCAGTACGTAAAGCCGGTAAACGAGAGAATCATGTACCCCCAGAATAGCAGTACATACGTTCGCTCGGACAAATTCATATATCCCAGAATGAAAAACGCAGCTGTCTGGAAAAAGAACAAAAGCGCCATCTGTGTCATATGACCGGCTAGCGCCATGAGGCCAATTACCAGCGTCCAAAAGCCGAGAACCCGAAACATGCGTGCCATTACTCCACGCCTCCTTCCCAACGCCCGTTTGTCTATAACCTACCGTCCATTATACCGCTGCCGCCATAGTCTGTAAACATAAGCCATGTGACGAAACTGAAAACATTTGACCGTTCTATTGTTTGCTACTTTGAATTGCGATATGTATGAGTGTCCATGAAAATGGCAATACCAAATAGTATGAAATAGATTCTATGAAAATCAATTCACGCATAGAGTGATTGGGAAGACGAATTTCGTGAACTACGCGCTGGGAGGTTAATACATGTCGGCAGTTAGACAGGACGCTTGGACTCCGGAGGATGATTTGATACTGGCGGAGGTGACACTGCGTCATATCAGGGAAGGCAGCACACAGCTGGCGGCTTTTGAGGAAGTAGGGGAGCGCATCGGCAGGACGGCGGCCGCTTGCGGCTTTCGCTGGAATTCTGCGGTACGCAAAACATACGAGGCTTCCATTCAAATCGCCAAGTCGCAGCGGCAAAAACGCAATCAATTGAAGAAAACCGTTATGGTATCCTCCATATCCGCCGGGCTGCATGTGGAGGGTGAGGAAGGGAAAGCGGACGTGATCAGCGAGGAATCCATCTCGATTGATGCCGTTATACGATTTTTGCGCAGCTGGAAAAACAACTATCAAGAGCTTCACCGCCAGGTCAGGCAGCTTGAAAGAGAAGTTCAGGCGAAGGAAGAGGAGCTGGCGAAGCTGAAGGCGCTTAACACCTCGCTCAGCAAGGAAGCAAGCGAGGTGCACAATGATTATCGCCATGTAAATGAAGATTACAAGGCGCTGCTGCAAATTATGGACCGTGCCCGGAAGATGGCTTTGCTCGTTGAGGAAGATGAGGAGCTGAAGGCGAAGTTTCGGATGGATGCGAACGGCAATTTGGAACGAATCGAATAGCGCATGTCAACATGCAGGGCAAGACTCCCGATGGGTATCGATCGCGGGGTCTTTTTCGTTTGGAGAGAGGGTGATATAGTAATAGGTACATAGGTGCGGGAGCTGATAAAAGGTGAAGATCGGCGTTGTTGGAGGCGGGTCGCTAGGGCTGTTGTTTGCAGCAAGGCTTGGAGGCGTTGCGGAGGATGTGCAGACCATCATGTACACACGAACCGCGGAACAGGCGGAACTGCTTCGCAGCAGCGGTATTGAGCTGCATGAGGAAGGTGAATGTACAGTTGCAGCTGCGATGCCCTTGTTCGAAGCGAGAATGTCCGGGCAACGGCCGGATTGGCTGCTTCTTGCGGTAAAGCAGGGCCAGCTTGATGATCGGCTCGCGGAAGATGTGAAGCCGCTGGCGGCTGCCGCTGAAGGGGTCGTCTGTATGCAAAATGGAATCGGACATCTGGAGCGTCTGAGCATTATGCTGCCTGGAGTAAAGCTGGCGGCGGCGGTTACGACGGAAGGGGCGCTGCGGCACGACCTCCGCACCGTCCGACATACCGGGCGGGGGGAGACATGGCTGGGCTGGGCGGGCGGTGGCTGCGACGGGCTCGAGATTTTGGCATACGCGATGGAACGAGCAGGATTTTCGACATTTGTGACGAACCATATTGTGGAACGGATTTGGAAGAAGCTTGCCGTGAATGCGGCGATAAACCCGCTAACCGCTTTGCTTCGGGTGCCGAATGGCGAACTGCTTCGGTCGCCGGAGCTGATGACTCTGACGGCAAGGCTGCTGCAGGAGCTGCGACAGGTCGCCGCTGCGGAAGGCTGCCTGCTTGACGATGAACAGCTCTTGGTGGATTCCATTATCGAGGTATGCAGACGAACTGCGGGCAATCGCTCCTCCATGCTGCAGGACCGGGAGCGAGGCATACGTACGGAGATAGACTGGCTGAACGGCGCAGTCGTGCAGCTTGCGGATAAGCATGGAATCGAGGCGACCTGCAACCGCACGTTGGTGCAGCTGGTCAAGGGCTTTGAACGGTTGGATTTGTCGGAAAGGGGTTAGCTCGTGGCTTGGCTTGCGAAGGGGTTTGAACTGCTTTCATCCTTGCCTTTTATCCCGTTTGGGCTCGCATGGGGTGCTGCCTATGTATACTCTCGCAATACTCGATTATCGACCTTGCGAGCCATTGATGTAACGGTGCTGTTCCTCGCATATATTGTACAGGCGATGTTTGATGAAGTGTTTGGCATCGCGTTCGGCAAATATTTGCTTCTGCTGCTATTTTTGATCAGCTTCGGGCTGCTCGGGGGATTGCAGATGCAAATCAAGGGCGCGTTCGATCCGGTCAAGATTATCAGGTCGATTTGGCGTCTCGGCTTTTTTGTCCTATCGTTACTGTATCTTCTTCTGCTCATTGTCGGAATTGCAATTCACTTTAGCCGATCGTAAGCTAACCAAAGGAGTGTGGACCGGATGAAGGTGCATAATTTGATGGAGGACGTCGTATCGAGTTGTCTGAAGGATCTGGTTGCTCGGCAGAATCGCTATCAGGTGCTGAATGAGCGGGCGCTCGCCGATGTTATGGCGATTGCGCTCAACCAGCTGCCGCCCCGATATGTGGCTACCGAGCGAGGAGAGGTTATCGCGAAGTCCCAGCTCAGGCAGCAGGTGGAGTCCGATGTGTATCGGGAGCTGACGAAGGCGCTGGAACGCGTTATGCAGTCTCCGCGCAACCGCTAGGCGCCAGTCAGGCGGTGTCGCGAGGGAAGCGCACGTTTTGCCGGGTACGGCGGTGTCCGAGGGAAGCGCACGTTTTGCCGGGTACGGCGATGTCCGGGGGAAATGCACGATGTGTCGGGTACGGCGATGTCTCTTGGAAAGTAC
>JBEPYM010000159.1:0-7799 GCA_041641375.1 Paenibacillus sp. | reverse complement strand
AGCATTACTATATTCCTTGGGGAGCCGCGCCTCAAGTCATGCTGATTAACAAGACGATTGTCGAGAAAGCAGGCATGCTGGATAAACTGCCGAAAAACGAGGAACGCACATGGACAACCGATGAATTTATCAGCTTTATCAAAGGCGTCCAGGAAAAGACGGGTGTGAAGGGTACAGGCTTGTTTGCCGGAAGCGAGTCTGGTGATGCGTTCATGTTCAATTATATTTGGTCCGCGGGTGCAACAACCTATAATGACAAGTTTGACAAGGTGACGCTGAATACGCCGGCTGGGCTCGCTGGGATGAAGTTTATGAAGCGTCTCGCAGACGAGAAGCTGATTAACGATGGTGCGGCAGGGATTAAAGCGGCGGATATGTACAACCTGTTCTACGATCAGAAGCTAGTGACTGCCTCTGGCGCACCTGTACACTACTCAAGAGCAATGGCAGCCGTACGCGATAAGAAATCTCCGCCTTATGAAATTTATATGACCTCTTATCCGACACATCCAGGAACCAAGCATGCAACAACTGCGCTTAGCTCATTCGGAATCGCCGTGTTCAAGAATAAGGATGCGAACAAGCTCAAGTATGCCGTGGAGTTTGCCAAGTTCCTGGGCAGCAAGGAGAATGCTGCAGCGGTTAAGGCAGCCAGCTCGTATTCAGCCTACGAGGATATAAACAAAACCTTGTTTGCCAGCGACAAGGACAGCAATATGGATTTCGTTGCCAAGCTGCTGAAATATGCTGTGAATGAAGGGTTTGCCGCTCCTGGATACAACGATATCCGCAAAAATAATATGGCTCATCTCCAGAAGGTCATTCTTAATGCACAAACACCGGAGGATGCACTGAAGAAAATCGAATCAGAGGGTAATGCGATTCTGGAGAAGCAGCTGAAGATTATACAGGAACAGAAAAAATAAACACATCGGATCACCTGGCCCGATTCATGCGTTTGCCTGGCGCATGAATCGGAAGGTGCGGAGAGGATGGATACGCATGATAAGATTACCGAAGCCATACCAAACACAAGTAATGCAGGCGCAAGCCGGGAAGAAGCCGGCGTTCCGACTTTTGTTCAAGCAGCAGCTGACGGGTTATCTGTTTGTCATTCCGATCAGCCTGTTCTTCCTTGTATTTACTCTTTATCCTGCTGTGGAAGCGATTCGAATGAGCTTTTATGACTTTCGAAGATCAGGGGAGTTCTTCGTAGGACTACAGAATTATCAAGCCATATTCGGTGAAGAACGGTTTCTGCGTGCGCTTGCGAATACGTTCTTATACGTCCTGTATATTGTTCCATCCACCATTGCGGTTTCGTTGCTTATCGCTTCATTCATCTTTTCCATGAGCGAACGGCTAACCGGTTTTTTCAGAGCCGTCTTTTATTTGCCGAGCGTTACTTCTGCAGTTGCCATCTCGCTAGTTTGGGGCTGGATCTTTAATCCCGGAGGAGATTCGCTGGCTAATAAGCTGCTCCATTGGTTCCACCAGCCTGCCCAAATCTGGTTTGTGGACCCGAAGCTGGCCATGTATTTGATTGTGTTGATTATCTTAACCATCTCGGTAGGTCAGCCTATCGTCCTATACACAGCTGCCATGGGCAGCATCTCGACTGAATATTACGAGGCAGCCAGGGTAGACGGCGCTAACAGGCTGCAGCAATTTATATCCTTGACCATTCCGCTGCTTGCGCCTACCACGTTGTATTGTGTCGTCATTACGACGATCAATGCCTTTCAAACCTTCATTTTTATACACTTGCTCACCTCGGGAGGACCGGACAATTCCACAACCTCCATCATTTATGAGCTTTACGTCGAAGCGTTCAATTACAACCGATTCGGTACAGCGTCTGCGATGGGAATTATCCTGTTCTTGCTTGTAGGTGCAGTTGCCGTATTTCAATTCCGTTCCATGACCTCCAAGGTCGAATACTAAGAGGAGGAACCGATGATGCAGTTGTCAATCTCAACGAAATCCTCCTTATGGAAGCCGCTAGCTCTGCTGCCTGTCGCTTTGTTCTTTCTTGTGCCCTTCGTATGGATGCTTGCCGGCTCCTTAAAGCACAGTTACAAGGTCAATGATTGGATTGCCCCGTTAACCATAGACAATTATGCATTCTTGTTTCAGAATACATCAGCTCCGCGCTGGTTTTTTAACAGTGTATATGTTTCGGTTTCTGCTACCTTGTTGATTTGCCTGTTCAGTGCGCTGGCTGGATATGCGTTTGCGAAGATACGCTTCAAGGGCTCCACCTTTATTTTCTTCGTCATGATTTCGACCATGATGCTGCCCAAATATGTGATGCTCGTTCCGCTTTTCAAGCTTATACGAGATTTGGGCTGGTTTGATACGTATTCTGCGTTGATCTTCCCGGAGGTAGGGTACGCCTTCGGCGTATTTATGATGCGGCAATTCATTCAATCGATTCCGACAGAAATGATAGAGGCTACACGAATGGATGGAGCTTCCGAGCTGCGTATCTTCGCTCAAATTATCGTTCCGCTGGTGAAGCCGGCGCTGGCGGCACTTGCAATTTTCTCAGTCGTTCGCGTATGGAACGACTTTATGTGGCAGCTTGTCGTGACGCAATCCGAGGAGATGAAGACGATGCCGCTCGGAGTTGCGGGCTTTAGCTCCATGGCGGGCTTGACAGATTATGGGCTGATGATGGCAGGTGCAGCATCAGCGTCGCTCCCGATCATTCTCTTGTTTCTTTTGTTTCAACGGTATTTTACCAGGGGCATTACGATGGGGGCATTAAAAGGGTAGAACAAATGAGTAGATGATAGGGTTTTCATATGATAAGGAGATGAAGCAGCAATGCTCAAGCAATATAGCTATGATGTAGTTGTTATAGGAGGAGGAGCTACGGGGATCGTAGCGGCCATGTCGGCTGCCAGGAACGGCGCACGCACGGCGATTGTCGAATATAACGGGTTTGTCGGCGGGAATGTGATTCCCGGCTTGCCTCTACTTGGCTATCACAATAATGAAGGCCAATTGATAGTGAAGGGCATCGCGCTTGAGATCGCGCGGAAGCTGCAGGCGATGAATGCAGCTACTGAATTTTATATGGACCCGATAACAAGTGATGTGCTGGGCGTTGACCCGCATTGGTTTAAGTATCTGGTAACAAAGATGCTTGCAGATGACGGCGTAGATTTCTTCCTGCACTGCTTACTTACCGACACCGTGGTGGAAGAAGGTGAAGCGAAGGGTGTCCTCATCCAGAACAAGGAAGGCACCCAATTTCTCTCGGCCAAGGTTGTCATTGATTGCAGCGGAGATGGGGATGCGGCGGTGAAGGCCGGCGCCGATTACGTCTACGGCCGATCCGGGGACCACAAAGCCCAGGTATCGACGCTCGTATTCCGGGTTGGCAATATAAACGTTAAGCCGCTCATTGAATATTTCAGAAGCAATCCGACGCAAATCAGACCTTGGTCGATGACAGATGAGGTGGTCCAGGCCCTTATTGATCAGATGGAAGAGGCGGAGGTATTCGTGCTGGGAGGCCTGCAGCAGTACATTGAGCAGGCAGTCAGGGAAGGAGTTGCCTATCCGCGGGCTAACCTCGTTGGCGTGGTCGTGCCGAAATTCAACCAGATGATCGTGGTGTCCAGCCGGGTTGAAGGTGTAGATCCAAACAACAACCGCAGCTATTCCCAGGGCGAGATTACGGGCTTGCTCCAGATGAAGGAAATATTCGATTTCTTGAAGCAATACGCGCCAGGCTTCTCCGACATCCATCTGATCGACACCGCGCATCAGCTCGGCATTCGTGAATCCAGACATATTGTGGGTGACTATCTTCTTACCGCCGAGGATCTGATTACAAGCAAGCAATTCGAGGATGTCATCTGTCTGGGCGGTTATCATCTGGATATTCATAGTCCTGATCACGGGGGGATTGTATCCAGGAAGGTGAGTACGTATGAGATTCCGTTCTCTTGCCTGCTCCCTAAGGGCTTGGAGCGGCTCATCGTTGCGGGGCGCCCCATCTCGGCAACGCATGAAGCGATGTCTTCCACACGGGTAATCCCGATCCAGATGGCTCAGGCGGAGGCCGCGGGCTTGGCGGCAGCAATGAGTGTACAGCAGCAGGTTCCGCTGCGCTCTTTACACATAGGCACGCTGCAGCAAAGACTGATTGAACAGGGGGTGGAATTGGGACAAGGAATTGGAAGGAGAATATTCGGATAGATGGAGCTGTGGCATACGAGGCGACTACGAATGACAGAATGATACGTCTGGCGAATGGCAGACTGGTCATGCCGGCGCACAAGAGGGATGCGCTACGGACGCTGGTTTATGTGTCGGATAATGATGGTCTTACTTGGAGCAATCAAACTCCAGCTCTGCTGTCGGCAGATGGGGGCGACTTATGGGAGGCTGATGTAGTAGAGCTCGGAGGCAATCAGCTTCTCTTATATGCCCGAACGAAACTAGGCTGGATTTATGAATCGCGCTCGATGGATAACGGCACGACCTGGTCCACACCTGTAAAAACCAATATTCGGTATAGCAGCTCTCCGCCCAAGCTTTCCAATTCCAGGCACGAACACGCTGGTTTTAATCGGATCGGGCACCAATTACTCTCCAGGTGAAGGCTTCTCAAATGGGGAGCGGATCATCTTATCCTCACAAATCAGTACGGATGGCGGGCAGACCTGGAACAACTATAAGCAAATTGAGTATACCGGCGATGGATACTGGTATCATTACCCAACGATCCTGTGGGATGGGTCCAACGCTCATCTGGCCTATTATCGAGGCACGATATTCGGCCCTTCCTATTATGTGAAGCTGCCGCAAAGCTGGTTTACGACTAATCCGGCATGGCCATACTAATGCGTTAGAACCTGGCATATGCATCTTGAGAAAAGCCCGACTCTTTCTGAAGTCTGAAGGAGTCGGGCTTTTGACCGTCAAGTATGCCGATGATGATCGAGAAGACTCAGGAAACCTCGTGAATGCGGGGTTTTTTATGCTGCGCCAAAATCCGGATACGAGGAAAATATGGATACAATGCAGCAAAAACAAAATCGGCGTCGCATCAAAGAATCGACTCTTGGCGGCGGATGCCGATCCGTGCCACAATCGCCATAAATAAACTGATGATTAGGAAAGGAGGTGTGTTGATGAGGAAGAGAGATTTGATCATGTAAGCGCTCTATCGCCAAGATTACTCGAGTTGTTGTTTGAAGGAGGTGGATACCATATTTCCAAAGAACGTATTAGAAACTCTAAGTATTCTCCTCCTGCTGATGATCGCCGGGTGTGCTCCAACGGAAGCGAACCAGAGCGGCCCAGTGGCAAGCATCGCCTCGCTGAATGGAGAGATCGTAGAGGCAGGGGAGTATGATTTGGCTGTCCAGCTTTTACGAAGCCAATTCAATCAGCCTGGAGAACATCAGCACGAAAAGCTCAAGCCGATGGCCATCGATTATCTGATCAACTTTAAAGTAGAACAAATGTGGATGAAGGAAGAAGGAATTATGCAGGATACTTCCTACCGTGCATTCCTGGAGGAGCTTCATGCGGAAAATAAGCGACGTTCTGAAGCGGTGGCCGCAGGGCGAATCATTTATGGCCCTCAGCAATACGAACAACTAACGTATTACAAGTATTTGCATAGCATTCGGTGGATCGCATTAAAGGAGAAGCTTAAGGCAACGACGTATGCACCCGACAAGGAAGATTTGATAGCGCTTTACGAATTTATGAAAGAGGATCGCTTCAAGCTTCCTGATACGGTGTATTATCAAACCATTACGTTACCGAGGAACAAGGAACGCAACCCTCTCAGGTTAGTGGAAGTAATAGAGAGGCTGAAGAAAGAGGAGCCATTCCTGGACATGAGTCAGGATCTCAATCTCCAAATTCGAGATGCTGTCGCAACGCCCGATAATCGAAGATACTTAGCTGAGGAGAGTACTGAAGTATTAGCGTTCCTGGAGCAAGGACAAGTGGGCCAAATTAGCGATATCATGGACACGCCGCCGGGTTGGACGATCGTACACATACTGAGGAAGGAATCGAATGGCTATCTGGCATTCGAGCAGGTTGCCGAACTGCTTGCGGATTATCATGTAGAACAGAGGATGCGCGAGCAGCTGAAGCTGCGACGGTCGACCCTGGACATTCAGGTGAACGACGAATGGCTGGCCTCATATGGAATGAAGGAATTCATTTCATTGAGATAAAAAACTTTGTAGGAGGTATTTATGTTGCGAAACCGTATACAATCGAAAGGATTGGCTTTACTTCTCGTTGCCGCTTTACTCATTGTCCTATTTCCCGTAAGCGGGAATCCAGTCCAAGCTGCCGGCAGTACGTATTACGTGGACTGCGGTTCGATCGGCAATGATACGAACAGCGGGACAAGCATGTCTGCCCCTTGGAAGTCGTTAAGCAAGGTGAATTCCACAACCTTCGGTCCCGGAGACCAGCTGTTGTTTAAAGCGGGTTGCAGTTGGAGCGGCCAATTGCATCCCAAGGGGTCTGGTTCCTCCGGAGCCCCCATTATTCTGAGTCGATACGGAAGCGGAAGCAACCCCTTGATTCAGGGAGGAGGGACTGTAGGAGCCGCAATTTATTTATATAACCAGCAATACTGGGAGATGTCCAATCTTGAGGTGACGAACAACAGCTCCACCGCAGGGAATCGGAAAGGGATTCATGTTGTAGGCAAGGACGCCGGAACGTTAAGGCATATACACATTAAGAATATGGCTGTCAACCATGTGAAAGGCGATAATACGAACAAAATTACGGGCGGCATCATTGTTGAAGTAATCGGGACGCAAACGGTAACAAAGTTCGAGAATGTGCTCATTGAAGGCAACACGTTATTTAATGTGGATCGAACGGGGATCTGCACGCAGTCGACCTGGAGCGGTCGACCTGCGCCTACGAGCACGCCATGGACGCCATGGACGAACGTTGTTGTGCGCAACAATAGCTTGGATGATGTCGGCGGCGATGGCATTGTCATGAGAAATACAGATGGGGCATTAGTGGAATACAATGTGGTGAAGGATGCGAACAAGCGTGCGAACACCTTCAATGTGGCAATTTGGGCGTTCAATGCCGATAATACCCTGTTTCAATATAACGAGGCGTATTTAACCCGTACGACGTATGACGGCCAAGGCTTTGACGTCGATTACAAGCAGACAGGAACGATTTTCCAGTACAATTACAGCCACAATAATGAAGGCGGTTTCATGCTTGTTGCAACGAGTGGTGACAGCACATACCCTGTCACGAAGGATGCTGTAGTTCGTTACAACATTAGCAGGAACGATCAAGCGCGGGTATTTGAATTTAACGGTCCTTCGGAAAACACCAGGATTTACAATAACACCATTTATCTCCCTCAAGGTTCAACCACAAAGCCTGTTCATGTAAATAACTGGGGGGGCTATCCGAAGAGCGCATATTTCTATAACAATATCTTTCATCTCGAGAGTGCGGGAATTTGGAGCGGGTTGAATTCCTTCACGAATGAGGTTGTTTTTTCTCACAATGTGATTTATGGGGCGCATACTTCGGGGGAGCCTAATGATGCCCATAAGCTGACTTCAAACCCGGCACTCGTCCTTCCAGGAAGCGGCGGCGTCGGAAGGGGATCAGTAGATGGATACAAGCTGCTGCAAGGCTCTCCAGCACTCCAGTCAGGCATTCTGATTACTAACAATGGGGGGAAGGACTATTGGGGGAACAACGTATCCTCGACAAGCGCTCCCAATCGCGGCGCCTATAATGGACCGGGCGTACAGGCTCAG
>JBEPYM010000158.1:0-7803 GCA_041641375.1 Paenibacillus sp. | reverse complement strand
GCTGGAGCGTGAATCCCGCGGGGCTTATGCAGGCGCAATCGGATATTTGGGCTTCTCGGGCAACCTAGACACGTGCATTACGATCCGTACGATCATTTTTAAGGGTGGGAAAGCGTATGTGCAGGCTGGCGCCGGTATCGTATTCGATTCGGTTCCGGAGAGCGAATATATGGAGACGGTCAATAAGGCGAAGGGAATGCTGAAGTCGATCCGCGCCGCGGAGATGATGTTTCAGCCCGTCACAGCCGGAGTCTCGAATGTCAATCAGGATTACTACTAATATCGGGTTAGGGGCTGTGTACCATGGCGGCAAAAACGACGGTTCAAGCGGCGATCGCGGCATTGATCGAGCGGAGCGATTTGTCAAGAGAAATGGCGAGATCGGTAATGGCAGATATGATGGACGGACTCGCATCACCTGCGCAAATCGGCAGCTTGCTTACCGCACTTCGTATGAAGGGTGAGACAGTCGAAGAGGTTGCTGGCTTTGCAGAGGCGATGCGAAGCCGCTCCAGCCGGGTAGAGACGACCCAGGAGGGACTGCTCGATACGTGCGGCACCGGCGGTGACGGCTCAGATACGTTTAATATTTCTACCGTTTCTTCCATCGTTGCTGCGGCGGGCGGGATTCGCATCGCCAAACACGGCAACCGGGCGATGTCCAGCAAAAGCGGCAGCGCGGATGTGCTGGAAGCGCTTGGCGTGAAGGTTACGCTCGGTCCGATCGAGGCAGCGCAATGTCTGGATCGAGTCGGATTGTGCTTCATGTTTGCACAGGTGTATCACCAATCCATGAAGCATGCGGCACAGCCGAGACGGGAGCTCGGCATCCGTACTGTCTTTAATCTGCTAGGACCGCTGACGAATCCAGCCGGTGCGGACCGTCAGCTGATGGGGGTATTCGACAGAAGCAAAACGGAGCTGGTCGCGCAGGTGATGCGGGAGCTCGGTTTACGGCGTGCTATGGTCGTAGCGAGCGAGGACGGCCTCGACGAAATATCGATTGCGGCACCCACCAAGGTGACCGAGCTGGACGGCGATACAATCCGTACGTACCGGATCACTCCGGACGATCTTGGACTGCGATCCTCGCCGTTGTCCGACATTATCGGTGGAACGCCCGCCGACAACGCGGAGATCATCCGTCACGTGCTTGCGGGCGCGCAAGGCGCGCAGCGGGACGTCGTGCTTGCGAACGCCGGTGCCTGCTTCTATATTGCCGGTAGGGCGGGTACGCTGCAGCTGGGCGTGAAGCTGGCGGCGGATGCGATCGACTCCGGGCGCGCGGCTCAGAAGCTGGCGCTGCTCGTACAAACGACAGAGGAGCTTGCCCATGTATCTGGATAATATCGTAGCAGACAAATATAAAGAGCTTGAGGAGCTGCGCAGTCGTACGAGTGCTGCTGCGCTCGAGAAAGAAATTGCACAGCTTCCGCCCTGCCGTGGCTTTGAAGCGTCACTGCGTGCGCCGAAGCGCACATCTGTCGGGCTGATCGCCGAAGTGAAGAAGGCATCGCCCTCGAAGGGGCTCATTCGTCCCGATTTCCATCCGGTCGAGCTTGCTGCCGACTATGAGGCAGCAGGCGCCGACTGCCTGTCGGTATTAACGGATGTTACGTATTTTCAAGGTTCGCCGGACTTTCTGCGCCAAATCAAAGCGCATACCTCGATACCGATTCTGCGCAAGGATTTTACCGTCGGCGAGCTGCAGGTGCTGGAAGCGCGAGCGATGGGGGCTGATGCGATCCTTCTGATTGCGGCCATTTTGACAGATCAGGAGCTGAACTCGTTCCACCGCCTGGCGAAGGAGATTGGTCTGGATGTGCTTGTCGAGGTTCATGACCGCGAGGAGATGGAACGAGTACTCCAAACGGACGCAACATTGATCGGCATTAACAACCGCAATCTCAAGACGTTCGTGACCGACCTGGCGGTTACCGAGCAGCTTATGTCGCTTGTTCCGCAAGGGGCGTTCGTCGTTAGCGAGAGCGGGCTGTCAACGGCGGACGATATCGCCAGGGTTCGGAAGGCTGGATCTCGTGCGGTGCTGATCGGCGAGCACTTTATGCGTCAGCCGGATGTCGGTCAAGCGGTAATCGATATGCTCGGACCGCTCGGAGCGGACGCTTGATGGCCGCTTCAGTGAAAATTTGCGGCTTTCGCACACCGGATACGCTCGTTCAGCTGGGAAAGCTCGGGTTGCCGGCGGATTACATCGGACTTGTTTTTGCCGAGAGCAAGCGTCGTGTTACAATCGAGGAGGCGGCGCTGCTGACGGGAGCGCTGCGACAATTCGGCCACAGTGCCGGTATTGTTGGAGTATTCGTCGATTCGCCGCAGCATGAAGTAGCTGCTGCCGTGCGGGACGCCGGCTTGACCGCCGTGCAGCTTCACGGATCGGAAGCACCCTCCTATGTGGAGGCGCTTCGCCGCGAATTACCCGGCAATGAGCTGATCAAATCGATTGGTATTGCTGCAGGCTATGCCGATCAGGAGGACCGCGGTGCCGCTGCCGCTCGTGAGCAGCTTCAGGCATATGCGGGGCTTGTGGACGTCATCCTGTTGGATACTCATGACCCGATTCAGCATGGAGGCACCGGCCGAACGTTCGCATGGGAGCTCATTCCGCACTATCGGCAAGCATGTCTGGAGCTGGGAATGCGTCTATGGGTTGCGGGAGGGCTTTCGGCCGGGAATGTCGCGGAGCTGCTTGCCCGATACGAACCGGACGGTGTCGATATTTCAAGTGGTGTAGAGACGAACGGCGTGAAGGATATCGCAAAAATACGAGAATTTGTAGAGAGGGTGAAGGAAGCGTGAGCTTGATGAATGTACCGGATGAACTGGGCCGCTTTGGCCAATTCGGAGGCAAATACGTTCCGGAGACGCTGATGAATGCGCTGGCGGAGCTGGAGGATGCGTTTCGCAGCGCGATGAAGGACGATTCCTTTCTGAAGGAAATCCAGTATTTGCAGCAGCAGTTCTCGGGCCGTCCGACACCGCTTTATTACGCGGAGCGGTTGACCGAGCACCTCGGAGGCGCTCGAATATATTTGAAGCGCGAGGATTTGAACCACACCGGCGCACATAAAATTAACAACACGATTGGACAAGGCGTTCTCGCCAAGCGCATGGGCAAGAAGAAGGTAATTGCAGAGACGGGAGCGGGTCAGCACGGGGTGGCGACTGCAACGATTGCAGCACTGCTCGGGCTTGAGTGCAAGGTTTTTATGGGGGAAGAGGATACGAAGCGGCAGCAGCTGAATGTATTCCGCATGAATTTGCTGGGCTCCGAGGTCATTCCGGTGACGAGCGGCACCCGCACGCTCAAGGATGCAGGCAATGAAGCGCTTCGCTACTGGGTGGCGAACGTTCAAGATACGTTCTATATTCTCGGCTCCGTTGTCGGACCGCATCCGTATCCGATGATGGTCCGCGATTTCCAACGGGTAATCGGAGACGAGGCAAGAAGCCAATCCCTTGCGTCTTTCGGCCGATTGCCGGATGCAGTTGTGGCGTGTGTAGGAGGCGGCAGCAATGCGATCGGCATATTTTATCCGTTCGTCGGGGACGAATCCGTACGGCTTATCGGCGTAGAAGCGGCGGGCAAGGGCGTCGATACCGACAAGCATGCCGCAACGATGACCAAAGGAACGCCCGGGGTGTTTCAGGGCTCCATGAGCTATTTGCTTCAGGACGAGTACGGTCAGGTTCAGGAGGCTCACTCGATCTCGGCCGGACTCGACTACCCGGGCATTGGACCCGAGCATTCCTACCTGAAGGATACCGGCCGCGCGGAATACGTTCCGATTACGGACGATGAAGCGCTGCAGGCGCTGCAGCTGCTCAGCCGCCAAGAAGGTATTATTCCGGCGCTCGAAAGCGCTCATGCGATTGCCCATACGATCAAGCTCGCACCGACGATGGATCGCGATCAAATCGTAGTCGTCAACCTTTCCGGCCGCGGCGACAAGGACGTCGAATCGATTATGCGCTATATGGGGGTGCGGGCATAGTGGGAAACACAAGTGTAAACAAAATTGATCGAGCCTTTGCAGAGCTTAAGGAGCAGGGGCGAGCTGCGCTCATGCCGTTCTTGGTAGTGGGTGATCCGGATATTGATACATCTGTCGATATTATGCTGCGTCTACAGAAGGCCGGCGCATCGATGATCGAAATGGGCGTACCCTATTCCGATCCGCTGGCGGACGGGCCTGTTAACCAGCGGGCTTCCCTGCGAGCTCTCCGGCATCGGATTACGGTAATCGACTGTATACAGGCTGCCTCCAAAGCGCGTGCCAAAGGGGTGACCATACCACTTATCCTGTTTACTTATTATAATCCCCTGCTCCAAATCGGACTTGACCGCGTGTTCGAGCTGCTGCTCGAGCACGATATTTCCGGCCTTATCATTCCCGATCTTCCGATTGAAGAGGATGCTCCAGTGAGGGAGCGGGGCGAGAAACACGGCATCCACCTGATTCCGCTTGTCGCACCGACCTCGAAGGACCGCGTCGCCAGAATCGCATCGCGAGCTTCAGGCTTTGTCTACTGCGTATCCTCACTCGGCGTAACCGGCGAGCGGGCGCAATTCTATGACGGACTGAGAGATTTCGTCGGATCTGTGAAGTCAGCGGCTTCGGTTCCGGCTGCCATTGGGTTCGGCATCTCGACCCGGGAGCAGGTTGTCCAGCTCGCGGGCATCTCCGACGGCATCATCATCGGCAGCGCCATTGTCAGGCAAATTGAAGAGGTGCTGCCCCTGCTGCAGTCGGCTGCAACGAAGGAAGAGGGGCTCGACAAGATTGAGCAGTTCGTGAGTGGACTGCGTCCGTAAGTGAAGATCCGGATTCGTTTAAGAAAGCCTATTAACAATCCGGGCGATTTGTGAGAGAATGAATACCATAACGCTGTGACGCGATAAAATCGGAAAGGGGACCGGCCGCATGCAGCCTAAATCCAATATCGTTCATTTGCCGGTATATCAACCGGGGAAGCCGATTCATGAAGTGAAGAAGGAGCTCGGGTTAAGCGAAGTGATCAAGCTTGCCTCGAATGAAAATCCGTTCGGCTGCTCGCCGAAAGCGAAGGAAGCGCTCGTTCAGGCGGTAGAGCAGGCGCATATGTACCCGGATGGCGCCAGCGTAGAGCTGACAGCAGCTGTTGCCGAGCATCTAGGTGTGACGGCGAATCAGATTATTTTTGGAGCGGGATCCGACGAAGTCATCCTGATGATCGCCCGCGCTTTCTTTGTAAAAGGCGACGAGACGATTATGGCCGATCGAACGTTCCCGCAGTACAAGCATAATGCGGAGATTGAAGGAGCAACAGTGATCGAGGTGCCGCTTCGCGAGGGCAAGCATGATTTGCAAGCGATGCTGGCGAAGGTGACGGACAGAACGAAGGTCGTCTGGATTTGCAATCCGAACAATCCGACGGGAACCATCGTAACGCAGGAAGAGGTTGCCGCATTCATGAGCAGTGTGCCTTCTTCCGTGCTGGTCGTGCTGGACGAAGCCTATTATGAATATATTGTTTCCTCCGAATATCCGAAGAGTCTCGAGCTCTTGAACACATACAAAAACCTTGTCCTGCTCCGCACGTTCTCCAAGTGCTACGGACTTGCCTCACTGCGAATCGGATATGGCATCGGACATCCCGAAGTCATTCATACGATCAATCAGGTGCGCGAGCCGTTCAACACGACCGGACTTGCTCAGGCTGCCGCGCTGGCCGCCATCAAGGATCAGTCATTTGTTGAGGAATGCCGCAAGCAAAATGCCGAGGGCATACAGTACTTATGCAGGGAGTTTGATCGTCTCGGGTTAACCTATTATCCGGCGCACGGCAACTTCATCCATGCGGATACAAGGCGAGATGCAAAAACCGTATATGAGGCGCTGCTGCGTCGCGGCATTATCGTACGCGGCGGACATACCGCTTCCATCGGCTGTCCGACAGCTTTCCGCGTCACGGTCGGAAGCCGGGCGGAGAACGAGGCTTTTGTCCAGGCGCTCGAGCAGGTGCTGACGGAAGTAGCAGAGACGGCTGCTCGAGTATGACAACGATTGCGATATACGGCGTCGGCTTGATTGGCGGCTCACTGGCGCTGTGCTTTAAAGGAAAGCCGGGGATTCGAGTTATCGGACACTCCAATAACCCCGCTTCCGTTGAAAAATATGTGAAACGGGAGGTCGTTGATGATGCAACGACCTCCTTTGAACGGGTCGCTATAGAAGCCGACTTTATTTTTCTTTGCGTACCTGTAGGAATGCTGGAGGATTATTTGCTTCGGCTTTCCCGCCTTCCGTTGAAGCCGGGCTGCATCATTACCGATGTCGGCAGCACCAAGGCCGGAGTTAGCGAATGCGCCAGCCAGGTGGATTTTCCCGAAGGGGTCGTGTTTATCGGCGGACATCCGATGGCAGGCAAGGAGCAATCGGGCGTGGAAGCAGCTACCTCACATCTGTTTGAGAATGCCTATTATGTGCTTACACCCGGTTCCGACGTTCCGCAGCAATCGCTCGAAAGGCTCAAGGAGCTGCTCGCTTGCACGAAAGCGAATCTTGTTGTGATGGATCCGCGCGGTCACGACGAAATTGTAGGGGCGATCAGCCATCTGCCTCATATTATTGCCGTTGCGCTGGTTGGATTGGTAAAGCGGCACAATGACGGGAACGGGCTATACGAGCTGCTTGCAGCAGGCGGATTTCGCGACATTACGCGAATTGCCTCCAGCGATCCCATTGTGTGGCGGGATATTTTGCTCAGCAACCGGGAGGTAATGCTCAAGCTGCTGTCTGATTGGAAGGAAGAGATTGACGCGTTCGCGCAAACGCTGGAGCGTGCGGATGGCGACGGAATTATGGACAGATTCCGTAAGTCGGGCGAGTTCCGCAGCCGGCTGCCGGAACGCCGGAAGGGCATTATAACCGCGCACTTCGATCTCTATGTCGATGTACCGGATCACCCGGGCGTCATTGGTCGAATTGCGACAACGCTTGGCGAGAACCGAATCAATTTGCGCAACATTCATATTATGGAGAGCAGGCTTGACGTCCCCGGCGTTCTGCGACTCTCGTTCAGCGATGGCAGTGAGCGGGAGCAGGCGATTCCGCTGCTGCGGGGGCTTGGCTATGAGGTGAAGTATTAACCGACATCGTGACTTTGGTTCACGATGTTTTTTTCTTTCAGAAAGAAAGCGCTTAAAAAAAGTTGTTGACAAATTGAAACCGCATACATATACTAAAAGTACAGTATGGTTTCTCTCCACTCCTATCCGAAACCTTGCACTACGTCAGTGCAGCCGCCGAAAGGCGGTTTTTTTTTGCCCGGACTTCGATCGAAAGGACTTCGACCGGAATTTTTTACTTCTCTGCTAAGGGGAGGGCAGTCGTTCCATTGATTTTGAGAATTTAATATTGACTGAGGCGGGTACACTGGAGGTTCGTCGAAGTCTGCCGTTCGGGATCTGTTGGTTGCTCAGGTGGCATTCCAATTCAGGGATTCTAATCGAGGCATCACATCATCATGGGAGCAAAATGTTACTAATCGTCCGCTAAAAGTGCGAATTATCGAGGGTGAAGTAGCATTTTGCTACTAGTGTTCTTAAGTAAGCGTTTACAATTTATAAAATACCGGCATGTGGTAGCATTATGTGGCTGTCGATTAACTATGGACAAAGTAACACTTGTATGAAACATCGTACAAAAAGGATGTTAGAACTGCCATATCTGCCCCTTTTGTACGAAACGTCGTACAAATCCCGTGTTATCGGAGTAAATCAGCTCAGATTAGCGTGAA
>JBEPYM010000157.1:0-8149 GCA_041641375.1 Paenibacillus sp. | reverse complement strand
GCCATTCACCTTCAATCACATTTCCGGCGCCGTTGCGATTATGACCTCCAAGCATCACCACAGTCCGTTTCCACTGGCGCTGCTGGCCAGCCTCATCGATGCGATGGAACGGGAGCTGATGCTCCGCAATCTGAATCGGAATCAACGCATTATTAACCAGCTCATGGTCAAGTCGCTGAAATACGGAATTTTGATTACCGACGCCAAGGGGATCGTGAAGGAATGCAATGAATTTACAGCCGAGCTGACGAACCGGGTCAGACAGGAAGTGCTTAATCATCCGGTGTTTCAGTTTGAGCGCTTGGGAAATTTGTTCTATGAGGTGTTGAAAAACAGCCGCACCTATAATGACGTCGAGCTGACCTTCACCAACTCGCTCGACCGCAGGCGAATATGCCTGTTTGACGCAGTGCCCATCTATGACGATGCCAACGAGCTGATCGGAGCTTATGCCCAGCTGCGAGACATCACCGATCGTTATGAGCTCGAGCGACAAATTATCACATCCGAGAAATTTTCCGTAGTCGGCAAGCTGGCAGCCGGTCTCGCCCACGAAATTCGCAATCCACTCACCTCGGTCATGGGCTTCATTCAACTATTGCGAAATACCAACACGGATCAACGCTATGAATATTATCTCGACATCGTATACAACGAGCTTGAAACCGTTAAGAAGCTGGTCACCGACTTCGTTACGATGGCCAAGCCCAGCACGCCCGAACGCAAGGCCTGTCTGATCGATACGGTGCTGCAGGAGACGATTGCGTTGATGTCAAGCCAGGCGATTCTGAAGGATTGCGAGCTGCAGGTTAGCTCCGAGCCGGTGAACGAAATTGCCTACATCGATCCCGTTCAAATCAAGCAGATGCTCGTGAATTTGATCCAGAACGCGATGGAGGCGATGCCGAGCGGAGGTATCATCTCGATTCATGCTCATATGTCGAGCGAACAGGAGGTGATGATCCGGATTTCAGACGATGGCATCGGTATGACCGACGAAGAGATGAAATCAATCATGAATCCGTTCTTTACGACGAAAGAGACGGGTTTGGGACTGGGCTTGTCTGTGTGCTACCGAATTATTGAGAACCATAAGGGCAAGCTCACGTTCGAGTCGCAGAAGGGCGTCGGAACAACCTTCACCGTCACCCTTCCCATATCGAATCGCGAAGGCAAGTAAGTTCTGGCGTGTTAAGAATGGTTCTAAAAAATTCAATTACATAGAGAAGATGGGAGTGGTAACATGGCAACAGTGGTCAATCAGCTCGTCAAACAGTTTCGCAATTGGGGCGTTCAACACGCCTTCGGCGTCCCCGGCAAAGCGGTCGTTCCGATCATTCTGGAGCTGGGCAATCAAGGAATCGAGTATGTGCTGTCCCGCCATGAAGCGGGCGCCGGCTATTCCGCTGCAGGGTATGCCTTAACGACCGGCTCGGTTGGCGTAGCCGTTGGCACTTCCGGTCCCGGAGGCACGAATATGATTACGGCGGCCGGACAAGCCAAGGCGTATCACCTGCCTGTCCTGTTTCTGACCGGCCATGCATCGACCAAAGAAACCGGCAAGCCGATCGGTCAGGACTCCACCTTCTTCGGCACTGATCTGGTTGAGATGTTCCAGTCTGTTACCTTGTTCAGCGCGCGCGTAGAGCGCGGTGATCAGCTGGAGATGTACTTGCGCCATGCCATGGAACGGGCGATGCAGGGCGTACGCGGCCCGGTGCATCTGGCGATATCGTTCGATGTCTTCCTGGAGCAAATTCCGGACATTCACGTCCCTCTTCCCGACTCGAAGCCCCAGATTGTATCCTCCAGGCTGGAGGAAGCGATGTCGCTGCTCAGCTCCGCTAGACGTCCGGTTCTTTTCCTTGGCAAGGGCGTTCATATTTCGAACGCCTACGAGGAGGTGCGACAGCTTGCCGAGCATTATCAAATCCCGGTTATTACAACGCCGGGCGGCAAAGGCTGCTTCGCAACCACTCACCCCCTGCATATCGGTCCGTTTGGCCTGGGGGGCTGCCCGGAAGCGCGGCAGTATCTCGCGTCCGGTGTCGATGTGATGGTCGTCATCGGTACGAAGCTGAGCGACATGTCTGTGCCCGGCATTGCCGGTCCGCTGCTACCGAAACGCATCGTTCAGTTCGATGTCGAACCGGCATTCGCAGGCAAGGGACTGCCGGTGGAGACGCTCTATATTCAGGGAGACGCCAAAATGAACGTGAGCCGCATGCTGCAGATGACCCCGGTGCTGGCGGGAGGGATATCGTCCTTCCAGGAGGTAGCCGTATCGGTTGCTCGCTGGAAGCCGGAGCCTGCGGCCGTTGAAGAGCCCGTCCTGACCGCCAAGGAGGTTATGGAGGTGCTGGGCGAGGAGCTGCCGCGGGGCGGCATTATTTTCGGAGATGACGGCAGCCACAGCTATCATGCCATCCGTCATCTTGCTGTGCGTGAGCCCGGCTGCTTCCGATTCGACGACGTCTTCGCATCGATGGGGCATGCGATCGGCTATGCCGTCGGCGCGAAGATCGGCGATCCGAATCGACCGGTCGTATGTCTGACGGGAGACGGCTGCTTGTTTATGAACGGAACGGAAATATCGACAGCGGTCAGCGAGGGCGCGAATGTCGTATTCGTCGTGCTCAATAACGGTCGTCTTGATATGGTGAATAAAGGCATGCGCAACCACGTTGGACGCGATGACGGCACCGTATTCAAGCAGCCGGTCGATGCAGCGATGTTCGCCGATTCCATGGGCGCCTATTCGTTCAAGGCATTCGGCAAGTCGGAATTCCGCGCGATGTTCCGTGAAGCGCTCAGCTTGAACCGTACCGTCGTCATCGATGCGATGGTCGATCCCGAAGAAATTCCGCCGACCATGGACAGGGGGTAAACAGAATGCAATCCAAATATGAACGAGGACTGGAACAAGTCCGCCTGATGGCCGGCGACGCCGGTTACGAAGCAGTCAAGGCGTTGTCCGGGCGGAATCCCGAGCTTGCCCGGACCGTCGTGGAGTTCGGCTTCGGCGAGATTTATGCCGATCCGGTGCTGGACCTGCGGACGAAAGAGATCGCTTCGATCGTCTCCCTCGTCACACAAGGGGGCGTCGACGCCCAGCTGGCATTTCACTACCAGGCTGCTCGTCACGTCGGGGTAACGGAAGAAGAGCTGGTCGCCGTGCTTTTGCACTGCATTCCACATGTGGGCATTCCGAGGGTAATGAATGCATTTGCCGTATTGGAAGCTGTGAAAGCACCGGCATGACTTGGCGATACAGAAAGCCCGCCTTCACAAGCGGGCTTTCGTCGCCTTATCCCTTACACTCCCGATACCACGCAGCAGCCGCCTCAACCTCCGTTCCCGTCAGCTGATGGCCGCCCGCCTCCCAATGCACCATCACCGATGCACCCGCATTCTGGAGCAGCGCGGCAAGCTCCTCAGTTTCCTGTGGAGGGCAGATCGGGTCGCGGCTTCCCGCTCCGATAAACACCGGCACGCCGCTCAAATCGGGAAGCTCGACTCCCCGCCTCGGAACCATGGGATGATGAAGGATGGCCGCCTGAAGCGAGCCCGGTATATGAAACAGCAAACTGCCGGCGATGTTGGCGCCGTTCGAATAACCAACCGCTACGAGGCGGTCCCGGTTGAAGCCGTATTCCTGTGCAGCCTGATCGAGAAAGGCATGCAGCTCCTGCGTTCGAAACAACAAATCCTCCTCGTCAAACACACCTTCCGCCAGCCTGCGGAAGAAACGCGGCATCCCGTTCTCCAGCACATTGCCTCTTACACTCAGCACCGAAGCCTGCGCATCGATTCGTTCGGCCAGCGGCAGCAAATCATGCTCCGTCCCGCCCGTCCCATGCAGCAGCAGCAACACCGGAGCCGACGCGCTCAAACCTTCCTTGTATACATGCTTCATCCTTGATCTCCCTCCAGGACACGTACGGCGATCGGCGTCAGGTCCTCCTCAATTTGCACTCGGTGAGGCTCGAACCAATCCGGCAGCTTGAGCGATTCACCCAACGTCTCATAAGGCTCGTCGCGCATAAATCCAGGGGAGTCGGTCGCAATTTCGAACAGAATGCCGCCAGTCTCCCTGAAATAGAGCGCGGTAAAATATTGCCGATCCACAATCGGCGTCGGGTGGTAGCCGTGCGACTCAACATCGACGCGCCACTGCTCCTGATCCTCCGCATCCTTCGCACGCCAGGCGATGTGATGAATGGTCCCGGAGCCCCCATGTCCCCTTGCGACTGCAGCTGCGTTGACATCAATAACATTGCCGAGCTCTCCGGGCGTACGGAATCGGACAAGCCCTTGGTCCTCGCCCACCCGTTCCATACCCAGCACCTGCTCCAGCAGGCGCATCGTTGCATCAGGCGCTGTGCTGAGCAGCAAAGCACCGCCAAAGCCCTTAATCGCCTTGTTCGCAGGCACACCGCCGAAAGCCCAAGCGCTGCGCGCACCTTGCTCCCGTGCGACAAGCTCCAGCTGAAGTCCGTCGCGGTCCCGGAAGCGAAGATATATCTCCCCGAACCGCTCCGCACGTTCAAAGTCGATCCCGAACCGCTCGAGACGCTCGGCCCAGAACGGAAGCGCATCCTCTGGGACAACAAAGGTTGTATACCCGACCTGGCCGCCGCCGATCTGTCCTTTCCGTCCCGCCTCGAACGGAAAAAAGGTGATTGCGGTACCCGGACTCCCCGTTTCGTTACCGAAATACAAATGATACACATCCGGCGCATCAAAGTTGATGGTTTTCTTAACGAGGCGCAGCCCGAGAATCCCCGCATAAAAATCGACGTTCGCCTGTGCGCTCCCTACAAAAGCGGTAATGTGATGAATGCCCTGCGTCTTACGCTGCTGCATCATGAACAGCTCCTTCCTATATGGTTAGATTCCCCAAATCCCGCATGTACCTTACACCGGATTATCTTAATATTAAGATATAAGGCCGATCTGACCGGTCGCCCGATCATTCGCAGCCCTGCTACTCGCTTCGCTGCACTTGGGTGCCCAGCTTCTTCAGCAGAGCGATGGCGGCTTGCTTCTCTTCCGGAAGTAGTCCGCTCATCAAGGAATCGATCGAATCCGCATGCAAGGGAAATATCCGATCGAACAGCTCACGGCCGGACGCCGTAATTTCCGCATAGGTGACTCGACGGTCCTCCGTGCAGGCGACACGGGTTAGATACCCCTTGTCCTCCAGCTTATCCACTGTGTACGTAATGCTGCCGCTCGTGACAAGAATCTTGTCCCCGATCCGCTGAAGCGGCGTTCTGCCCTTATGATACAGCAGCTCCAGCACGCCGAATTCGGCTGCGGAGAGTCCGTATTTCCTCATATCCTTCACGGCTTGGTCCATAACCACCTTATAGGCCTTGGACAGCACGACCATCAGCTTCAACGATAGGTCCCGATCGCTCACGCGTTATCCTCCCGAATGCTGCACCTAGATATCTTAAATTTAAGATATCTCCATCTTACACCGCCGACGTCTTTTTTGCAACCCATTGTTACTTGCTTGTGAATATGACAAAATAAATCTAGACCGACTGGACAATTCACGTAGGGGGTGGTTGACAAGTATGGGTAAACATTGGAAATTGCAAGATGCAAAAAATCGACTCAGTCATGTGGTGAAGCTGGCCATGGTAGACGGCCCCCAGTACATTACCGTACACGGAAAGCCTACTGCTGTCGTTATTTCCTTCGAAGAGTTCTCTTCCATGACGGGGAATGAGCAAAAGCTCTCGGAATTTTTGAGAAAATCGCCCATCCGCTATGGGGAGCTGGACTTGGAAAGGGATAACGGAACAAATAGAACTCGCACATCATATTCACCTTCGGCGATCCCCTCCATCGAGATGAACAGCAGCCCGTTCGACGCACTGTAGGTCCAGCCCATGCCGCTGCGCCCCTTGCGCTCGGGAATTTCCGCCCCTCCGAACAGCACCGTTGCCGGCCTGTCCGGCGTATAGATCGCCAGCCGACATTCACTATCCGGCGTGTAGGCCAGTCGCAGCGACATGTCGTCCGCCGTCAGAACAGCCGACCGCACGATTTGCCCGGATGCACTGACATGCTTGCTGACATCTCCGAAGAAGGCGCGTCCGGCGACGACGGGAGCCGCCAACTGGTACCGGAACTCCCGACCCTTGAGCCGCATATGATGGAGCTGCCTGTCGCCCGTCCGAATAACCTGCTGCGATCCGTAATCATAAAGCGCATACTCCCCAGCCTCCAGCTCGTCCAGCTCGCTCAGCGAGAACGACACATACACCTCTCTCCAGAACGGATGGCAATTGAAGCTGAGCACGTACCAAACTCGATAACCCGCGCCTGCGCCACTTCCTGTGTCTCCGCCTATACCCTGGTTGGAGCCTCCAACCGAGCCCTCGACTGTGCTCCCTGCGCTCCCGCCCAACCCGCCGCCCTGCTGTTCGCGCTCCATGCCGGCGATCAGGCTCGACGTGTACACCGTCACCCCTTTTTGCGTTCGGCGCGCATTCGGATTGTCCAAATAACATTGGTCCAGCGGCACGCACGGCTCATCCGGCTTCAGAATCTCACCGTCCGTATTGACCACCCGCTGCAGCAGCTCCACATTCTCCTTGCCCATCTCGTCCCCAAGCCCGATCGGCCCGCAGCCGAGCGCCAGCCAGATCATTTCGAACCGCGACCACGACGAGAACGGATGCAGATAGCTGCGATACGAGAACCGATTGTCGAAAAACGCGTATTTCCCCATCGCCTGAATGAGCACTGATGAATACAGGTGCCAGCGCCAGCGCGTCGGCCCCTCGATCAGAAAGCTGTTCGCATCAGACGTGCTGCGGATCGACGTCACCGAGCTCATGCCCGACGACAGCAGCGTAATCGAGGGCAGCGCCATGCACAGCTGCAGCGTCAAATGCCCGCACTTGTTGCTTTCGGCCTTCGTCGCCAGCAGCGCATCGTCCAGTGCGCGGAAATATGCCGGTCCCTGCTCCAGATCCTCGAAAGCGCTGTGATTCATCACGAGATAATTCAGCCAATCATGCACAATGAGACTAAGCCGCCAGTACGGATGATGAAAGACGCGCTTGAAGAACGCAAGCGCATTGGCATAATCCTTCGGCACCGCGAACGCTTCTTTCACGAACTCAAATTGCTCCGTGTAGACGGAATCGTTCGATATTTGCTTGAAATGCGTCCCGATCGGCTTGCGCAGAAAGCTCTGCACATAGCTCAGCCGATTGGACGAGAACAGGTCGATCCGCTTGAACGACTGGATGAACGGAAGCATGGAATTATAGTTTTTGCCGACGACCATCCGCCGCGGCTCATATTCGGTGATCGAAGACGTATACCGGTTGCCGTCCTTTTTGTACCACCACGAGTCAAGCTGGTACAGCCCGATCCGCAGCCCGATCCGCTCATGATGATTTTTGAGCTTCTGCAGCGTCTGCTCATAGGTGAGCTGCTTCGGCACATTGTACCAATACGCCGAGCCCGCATTCGTCCAATAGCTGAGATGTGTCAGCGAAATATCGGCCGTCCTTGTCGCCCGCTCCGTTCCGCCCGCAAGCCGCATCAGCTCGCCGTACCGCCGAATCGTGCGGTTGACGCCCGAACCGTACACCACCAGCGTCTGGCTCACCGTGCCCGCCGGGATTTCCTTCAGAGCGCGGGGCAAGCCGCAGCGTACGGCACGCAGTGTCGTATCGATCGAAACCGTGTTATACAAAAGGTGATTGAGCGGCGAAACGATGACGGTATCGAATTGGGCGTTCGTCGCAATGAGCGGTGTATTTTTACCGTCCCGCGGACTGTCCAGCACCAACCCCTTCCACTGCTCCGGGTAGTTGAAGGGCGCCTGTCGCTTGAAGGAAAGCATCGAAAGCCCGTCCTGCCATTCTTCTCCCTCGAAGGAAGGAAACGATAAGTACGGATGTCCGAACAAATGCTTGCTTTCCCGTTCCGTCATCGGAGAACGGTTTACCACACTGAACAGCAGGAACGAATCGTACATCCGGATGGATGCATCCGCCTGCTGCGACGGCTCGTTAATAGAAGTGAACGTAAAGGAAATTTGACGATATTCGCCCAGCGAATCGCTGCCGGACGCAACCGTCGGCTCGGTTCGCCGCGTACCCGACTTGCCCATCCG
>JBEPYM010000156.1:0-8316 GCA_041641375.1 Paenibacillus sp. | reverse complement strand
CCAGTTCGGGTAGTAGGTGAAATAAAATATCCCCCCGCGAAAGTGGGAGGATTGCAGTTTAGGTGGTTCAAGGAATCCCTTGTCCCACCTGCCTCGGCGAATGCCGAGAGGCTACTTACCTATAAGGGAGGATAAATGAAATGGCAGATATCATAATCGACGCGAAAGGGTTAGCATGTCCGATGCCGATCGTAAAAGCAAAGAAGGGGATCGATTCGATCCAAAGCGGTCAAACGATGGAGCTTCATACAACGGATAAGGGTTCCATGAAAGACTTCCAAGCTTGGGTAAACCAAACGAACAACGTGCTTGTGGAAGCGAATGAAGAAAACGGCGTGTTCAAATTTGTCGTGAAGAAGGGCTAAGAAAAAAATGGGGTGAAAACAGTCCGCTGCGATTAGCCCCATCCATATTTATTTTTTATTTTTTGAACTTATAATACCTATACATGTAACCGTAAAAGAAAGGGTGGCTAACGTGGCTGAAAAGGAAAAAACAACAATTGTTTTATTTAGCGGAGAACTGGATAAAGCCATTGCGGCATTTATAATTGCTAATGGTGCGGCAGCTTATGACCATGAGGTGACGATCTTCCTTACGTTTTGGGGATTGAACACACTTCGTAAGGACCAACACGTGCCGGTGAAGAAAGGATTCCTTGAGAAGATGTTCGGTAAAATGATGCCTAGAGGCGCAAATCAACTTGGTCTGTCGAACATGAATTTTGCCGGAATGGGTCCAAAATTGATTAAGCACGTGATGAAGAAGCATAACGCGTTAACCCTGCCGCAGTTGATTGAGCTTGCGCAGGAGCAAGGTGTGAAGTTGGTCGCATGCACGATGACGATGGACTTGTTGGGTCTCCAGAAGGAGGAGCTGCTCGACGGAATTGAATACGCCGGTGTTGCGGCATATTTAGGGGATGCGGCAGACGCAAAAGTAAACTTATTTATTTGATCATTGGGTACCCGATGTGGTTATAATATACCTATATAGGTATCGGGGGGATTACAATATGAAATACGATGATGATATGAAACGAAGATTGCGTCGAGTTGAGGGACAGGTACGCGGCATATTAAAAATGATGGAAGAACAGAAAAACTGTAAGGAAGTCGTCAGCCAACTCTCTGCTGTACGCAGCGCCGTTGACAAAACGATGGCACTCGTAGTGGCGGTTAACTTGGAACTATGCATTCTGGAGGAACAGGAAAAGGGCGGGGACACCAACAAGATTGTCAAGGAAGCCGTGGAGCTGTTAATCAAAAGCAGGTAGGTGAAGGAACGTGGATTCTGTACTTTATATATTGTTATTTTCATTCGTCCTATGGATGCTTTATAGACAGTTTGCTTCGGTAAAAGGGTTGCGTACCTTAACTCCAGAGATGTTTCAAAGCGAAACCAAAGACAACAAGGTGATTGACGTTCGTGAGGTCCATGAATATAAGCGCGGCCATATAAAGGGAGCTGTAAATGTTCCGCTAAGCCAGCTGCAGCAGCGCATGGGGGATATCCCCAAAGACCGCACGGTATACCTGTACTGTCACAGCGGGATGCGGAGCAAACAGGCCGCAAAGCAGCTAGGTCGAAACGGGTACACTGACATAGCGCACCTTCGTGGCGGAATGATGTCTTGGAGCGGTCCGACCCAAAAATAAGCATGGAAATTAGTTGTGAGCGGCATAATAATACCCTAAAATTCTTTGTTTAAAGGAGGGCCGCTCATGTTTCATTATACAATCGAAACGGATGGGACCGTTGATGAGGCCATCAATGCGTTAGAACAACGACTGCAAGAACACCAATTTGGCGTACTTTGGAGATTTAATATTCAAGATAAGCTAAAGGAAAAGGGTTTTGATTACCAGGGTAAATACGTCGTACTCGAGGTCTGTAATCCTGCTGAAGCGAATCGGGTATTAAGTGAGACGCCTTTGGCTGGGTATTTCCTTCCTTGCAAGATTGTGGTTTATGAAACGAAGGAGAAGGTCAAGGTTGGAATGCTGAAACCTTCGGCTTTAATGAATGTCATGCAGAATGACTCACTTGGAAGCATTGCAGCAGATGTTGAAGAAAGATTAATTCTGTGTATCAACGGCATTCAACCACTTACTCATTGAGAATATTATGCGTAGATAAACTGAAGGAGTGAATTTTTTGGAAGAAAACCAAACAATTGGCTCAAAGTATATTCAGCAACACCTTGCCAACGAACGTACCTTTTTAGCTTGGGTTAGAACGGGGATTGCCATTGTAGGCTTAGGTTTCTTAGCTGCTGGCGTTGTGTTTCGAGCTACAACTTATGAGGACATTGGACATTGGATCGCAGCTTTTATTGGAGTGGGAGCAGTGTTTCTTGGGACATTAGTCATGGCTTGTGCAACGAGAGACTACTTAAGAAAGCAAAAAGGAATCAACTCTAATACTTTCCGATCGCCAAAATTATCTATTTGGATAACGTTTGCAAGTTTAGGAGTAGTCGATCTTTTCTTATTAGTTCTAGTGATTGTCTTGCTTTTATATTGAAAATGGCGAATCATTAAATTGGTTCGCTTTTTGTTGTCAACGTAAGATAAATTGTACATATTGTCTAAGTTGTTTTGACAGGATTGAACAATAAAAAGATACATGAGGTGAATCATATTGTATTTAGCAATAAATCCTATAGCATTTAGTTTAGGTCCGATACAAGTACATTGGTACGGAATTATTTTGGGAATGGCTGCCCTACTCGGCTTGTTAATTGTTATCCAAGAGGGGAAGCGCTATTCTATTGAATCTGGTTTTTTTATGGATATGCTGCTGATTGGTGTCCCTTCCGCTATCGTTGGTGCTAGAGCCTATTATGGAACGGTGGAATTGCCATTTATGGCGCGTTAATCGGAGCGATAATAGCTATGATCTTCTACTTCCGTTCAAGAGGCTACAATTTTTGGCGTATCGCCGACATTTGTGCGCCTGGTTTAATTGTAGGGCAACTCATCGGACGGTGATGAATATTGATAGGGTATTTTACCACCCCACTTTTTTGTATGAGTCCGGAACATGGCAGGGTTTTTACTATTACTTTGGTTACGACGCAGACCATTTTTACGTGCAGGGGAACTTTTTATGAGCTACTTCATTTGGTATTCGATCGGAAGGTTTTTCGTCGAGGGGCTTCGTACCGATAGTTTAGCATTTAACGGTCCAAGCTGGCTTGCAAGTTTAATGAGAGTACTTTGGTCTCCAATGAAAATCTTGTTTGAAGAAGGATCAATGGATTACGGAAACACACGCGTGTCACAATTATTAGGAGTGTTCATTATTCTTCTTGCAATTTGCCTCATTATTTATCGTCGCAGGATAAGGGGAGCTGATGCACGATATTCAGATCCCATCGTCTCAAGTAAATTTTTACCAAAGATCTAAACATCAGTAATGGCACCACAAAGGTTTTGATAAAGAGGGCAAATACAGCGAACGCTTATTTGTCAATCTCAGATTATCGCTCCATAAATTGGGGTATTATAGTCAATAGGATATAAAGATAATTTGAGAGGAGACTACTTATGGCTGTAACTAGCTACATAACTTCGTATCTTAGTCGCAACCTATGGTCGGGATTTTTGTTTGGTTTAGGTTTAGTTGGCTTTATAGACGAAACCGTGTTTCATCAACTTCTGCACTGGCATCACTTTTACGATAAATCAACCACTGATATTGGATTAGTCTCTGATGGTTTGTTTCATGCTTTCAGTTGGTTTGCTACAATTGGAGGACTTTTTATGCTTGCCGACTTACGCCGTCGCAACGCATTGTCAATGCAGAGATGGTGGGGAGGCATATTGTTAGGCGGTGGTTTATTCCAGTTGTATGACGGTACCATTCAGCATAAATTGATGCGTCTACACCAAATCCGTTATGTAGATAATGTGATTATCTACGACTTGGTCTGGAATATCCTTGCTTTTGCTATGATTGTTGTCGGAGTGGTACTGGTTATTCGATCCAGGAAGGAGCTTACTGCTGGAAGGACCGTTATCAATGAACCATAACCATCATGGCAATGAATCTCAGTTAGAACTAATGGCAATGATACCGTTTGGAATCATCCTATTGATTTACATTTTTTTAGCAATCGCATCCAGCCAACATTATAAATCATTTCCCCTGTACCGTTATTTATGTTGGATACTCGGTGTGCTTTGTGTTGCTGCGTCAGTGGTGGGGCCGCTAGCAGTCCAAGCTCATACTGATTTCTCGGCGCACATGATTGTCCACGTCCTGCTTGGAATGCTTGCTCCACTTCTTCTAACGCTGGCTGCACCAATGACACTCCTATTGAGAACGCTTAGTTTAAAACATGCTCGAAGACTTTCATGCATTCTAAAAAGAACTCCTTTTCGGTTACTTAACAATCCGATTGTAGCTTCTATTCTCAATATTGGAGGACTGTGGATACTTTACACAACGGACTTATACAGCATGATGCAACAAAGCGTAATGTTGCATTTCTTGGTTCACATACACGTATTCTTCGCCGGATATCTCTTTACAACGTCAATGATTTACATAGATCCCACTCCTCATAGAACAAGCTTTGTTTATCGGTCACTTACATTGCTTCTTGCCTTAGCAAGTCACGGCATATTGTCAAAGCACCTTTATTCCAATCCCCCTTCTGGCGTACCTGTAGATCAAGCAGAATACGGAAGTATGTTGATGTATTACGGTGGGGACATCGTTGATATTTTTCTTATCGTTATTCTATTCTTACAATGGTTCAATGCCACCAGACCTAAAGCAACGGTGAGACCTCTCGCAAATAAAGTATAGGTCGGCCTCTGCCTGCCCAATGATGATACAACCATAGGAGATCACTTCCTTGGGCTCCTCTCTTATTTTTGACAATCACAAGTACTGCCCTCGGAGGAAGTGGTCTCTCCAGTTGTTATCGGTAAGGATTCTACACAGCATGCGGATGAAGATTTCTCACTCTTTTCTTCCGCTAGGATGGGTGTGCAGCAAGCAGGTTTCAATTTCAAATCATCTGCAGATTCAAAGTCTGAATCTTCACGAGCCTCCAGGTGTGGCACAGAGTAGGCAGGAGAAGTCCACGCCAACCCCAATACCCCTCGTTAAAATAGATCCTACAGAATAGTATTCTGTAGGATCTATTTTAACAATTATATCCATATGTTTGCCCCTGGTGACAGCTACGCTGGTACTACCCCTTATTTTACGACCACCATTATTTCAATATTTCTCGTCATGTTGACATCGCCCGTGAATACGTTCAATACTCTGCAGTAAAAGCTACGATTAGTTTTGTAATAGCGGTGATTACCATCATAACATTAGGACTGTGGATGAAGAGGACAATTCACAGGTATTGGAGATAACGGAGTAATCACTACCGGAATTTTACATTTCAATTACGTCCGATAATATATATTATGTAAACCAAACAGTATATTATCCTTCGGCACTACAATGTCATCTGTGTGTTCGTATAAATGTTTTTTTTGTGCCCTCGGATAGTCTGAGAGTCAGCTTCGACGTCTCCCTCACCAATTCATTTAACCGAGTTAATATATCTCTGTAAACTTTCCTCAACACATTCTGCAATCAAGTTAATGAATGGATTCAACTGATCTTGCACACTGGCTTCTTCAAGTGTTTTGTAATACTTTAGACGAGTTCCGTTCTCAGCTTTGACAATTGCTGGTGGGTATCCGAAGCCCATTAATAGTAAATTCATTAATAACCGAGCCGTTCGTCCGTTTCCGTCCGTAAATGGGTGAATATAAACAAACTGGAAGTGGAGTTGCGCGGCTAGGGTAACCGGATGTAAATTATTTTTATTAAGTTGATACCATTGGATCAATTGTTCCATTTTCTCAGGAACTATAGCAAAGTTAGGTGGAGTGTGCTGTGAACCTGAAATTCCAACATTGATCATTCGATAACGGCCTGCATTCTCGTTATCTATATTTTTTAGGACGAGTTGGTGTATCGACTTAATGACGTGTTCAGATAATTCAATGTTTCGATCAATGATATCCTTAACGTAATGAATAGCCTCTGCGTGATTGATAACTTCAAAATGCTCCCGCAGCTTTTTTCCACCTATGGTTAGTCCATCTTCTAAGACAACTTTGGTTTCCAGTAAGGTAAGCGTGTTTCCTTCAATTGCATTTGAATGATATATCCACTCAACGAGGTAGATCTCATCTAAATTTCTCACGGCAGCTGGTGGCAGAGGTCGAAGTGAATCAAGTTCTAACTTTAGTTTATCGATCTTCTCGAAATTCATTTTTCGCATCCCCCTGACCATAGTGTTACCATTATAACACAATTTGGAACCAGCTAGAGTCAAGAAATTGTATGTATTAGAACGGATTGATAACCAATAATGATCCAGTCATTCCCTTCCGTTATGAAGAAGTTCAGCAAAAAAAACAGGATGCCCTTCGTTTCACCGGCATAGCCGAGCACTTCGGGCTTTCCTGATTATTCAAATAACTTTACATACGCGCCATAGCCTGCAGCTGCGAGCTCTTCCTTAGGGATAAAACGCAGCGCGGCTGAATTAATGCAGTACCGCAACCCGCCATGCTCCTTCGGACCGTCGTTGAACACGTGGCCCAGATGGGAATCCCCCTCCCTGCTACGTACCTCTGTGCGAATCATGAAGTGGCTGAAGTCCTGCTTCTCCTTCGCATTCGCCGGGTGCAGCGGCTGCGTGAAGCTCGGCCAGCCGCAGCCGGAATCGAACTTATCCTTCGAGCTGAACAGTGGCTCCCCGGATACGATATCGACGTAAAGGCCCTCACGCTGCTCGTTCCAGAATTCATTCTGAAACGGAGGCTCTGTCCCCTTTTCTTGAGTGACCTTGTACTGCATTGGAGTCAACCGCTCGCGAAGCGCCGCCTTCTCTTTATCCGTCTTGCTCCAATACTGTTCAATGAAAGCATCCCGACCCGAGCCCTTGCGGTACATCTTGTAGCGCAGAGGGTTTTTCTTATGATATCCCTGATGGTATTCTTCCGCCGGATAGAAGGTTTCCGCTGGTACAATCTTCGTCACGATCGGGAGGTCGAAGCGTCCGCTGCGCGCAAGCTCTTCTCTGGATGCTTCAGCAATCTGCCGCTGTTCCTCGGTATGGTAAAAAATCGCCGGCCGGTACGACTCTCCACGGTCATGGAACTGCCCCCCAGCGTCGGTGGGATCGATCTGCTGCCAGAAAATACGGACCAGCTTGTGATACGGGAACACCTCGGGGTCATACGTAATCTGTACGGCCTCCGCGTGCCCTGTCGTCTCGCTGCATACTTCCTCGTACGTCGGATTTTCGGTATGCCCGCCTGTGTATCCAGAGACGACTCGAATGATGCCCGGCTGTTCCTCGAAAGGAGTCACCATACACCAGAAGCAGCCCCCTGCGAAGGTCGCCAATTCGTATTGCCTATTATCCTGCACCACACCAAGTCACCTTCCATGTCCGTTTTCCTACATCATAGACATTCGTCTGTTCAGATGCAAATTGGTGTTTGGACTCCCTTGCCGGTTCCTCACGTTTCAATCGCAACGTCGGTACAGTCCGTTCATTTCGAGTTAATCGCAACTGGCCTAATATGATTTATCCGTAAGATCAAGCGGAGCATGTTGGATCGTAATGGTACGAGACTGCCCGGGCAAGAGATCAAAGTATTCATCCGAAAGACGAATATGATCTGAAACCGAGGATGTCCCCGCGAGGCTGTCTCTTCCGGCCTTGTGGACATCCTTTGCAGGAGGAAAGGCATGTTAACTTTAACTACTTTTTTATAATAATCCAAGCCAGCAGGATCACAACCCAAAAACCAGAATCCGGCATAATAATAATTCCTGCTAAGCTAAACATTGCCAAGTACCATCCCACTGAAGCTGGAAGCTGCAGTCCATGCTTGCGAACAAGCCAGTTCATCATATGCCCAACAATCATTATGAACAATCCAAGCATAAAATACCAAAAAGCTAATTCCCGGTCATCCTGCTGCTGAATGGAGTTAAACAATCCACTCTGCAGCATATCCACAACCGGTTGATAATATGAAACAATGCCTGAAATAACATGAATCAAACCTGTCGCAATGAATAAAGTTCCAATATGCCGTTTTAACCAGGTTATCATGAGAACACCTCCATCAATCTAAAATTTTTTATTTTGAATATCAAGTTAGCTCCGCATGGCTTACGCGGTTAAATCACCATAAGTGATGGTATCCGTAGATACACAGGCAGTGAGCAGTCTGTTGAACATCTGACCTTCAAACTGCCGACGATTGGTGC
>JBEPYM010000155.1:0-8331 GCA_041641375.1 Paenibacillus sp. | reverse complement strand
GCCCCTCATCCGCATATGATAATGAAAACCCCCATAGAAAAAGAGGAGCTGCCATCATGGTTCACCCTTATCACAAGATGCTGGCCGCATTTGGAGAAGGAAGCGCTCACCCCGGCGGCTTTGCCGAATCAATCCGTTTGCTTGAAACGCTCGACCTTACACCCGGCCATCGCGTCCTCGACCTTGCCTGCGGGACGGGTCGCACCGCCTGCTATATCGCAGCGCAATTCGGCTGCGAGACGTATGGCGTCGATATCCAGTCGCGAATGGTCGAGAAGGCCCGGAAGCGTGCGTCATCCTTGCTGACCCTGACAGCCGCCCCGGTTTTCCTGCGCGGGGACGGCGACCGTCTGCCCTTTCCCGACGAGCATTTCGACGTCGTGCTGATCGAATCGGCATTGTCCTTCATGCCGATTGCCCAGGCGCTGCAGGAATGCAAGCGGGTGCTGAAGCCCGGCGGACGATTCGCGAACATCGAGCTGTGCGCCGAGGATCCGCTTCCGGCAGACCGCTTGATGCAGCTGTACGGCGTAGAACGCATCCTTACCCCGGATGAATGGAGAACCGTTCATGATCAAGCCGGTTGGGCGCATTATTCGGCAGCCGTACACCCGCTGAACCTACGCGGCGTGATGGAGAGCGCCATGCACCATCCCGACCACGTTCAGCTTGTCTCCCGCGATTCCTACCTGCGGACCGACTACGCCGAGCTGCTCTCGCAGAACTTTACGTTCTGGCTGGACTACGAGCAGCAGCTGCGTTATATCGTCATTCATGCAAGCAAGGGGACTCAGCCCTAAGGCCGGTCCCCTTTCCCCTTCCCCACCCCTGGCAAACCCTTCACACCTCTGTTACCGTCCCGTCGGCACGAGCTGAATCGCAGGTTCTCCGTTCACGCATACAGCCCCCGCCGCACCGCCCGAATGTCCTTCCGCTCCCGCTTCCCGAACACCTCGTTCTCCTCCCTCCTGCATCGCCGCCAGCTGCTTTTTCAAATTCGCCAACCCATACCGCACGAGCGACTTCACCGTGCCGAGCGGCCTTCCGAGCGCCGCCGACGCCTCCCGCTGCGACAGCGACTGCACATACGTCGCCACGATCGCCTGCCGCTGCGCCGCCGGAATTCGCTGCAGCGCCGCCGCAATCTGCTCCCGCGCCCAGCGTCCGAACACGGCGCCTTCCACATCGGTGTCAGCCGCCCGTCCCTCTGCCGCCTCCGGCTCTACTACCTGCAGCCGCTTGCGCTTCCTGAGCCGGTCCAGGCAGCGGCTTCTCGTCTTGACGGCGAGCCACGCCTCCAGGCTTCCCCGCTCCGGATCGAAACGATCCGCCTGCGCGACCGCCTCCAGCAGCACATCGTGGCACACGTCCTCCGCTTCCATCGAATCGCCGGTCAGCCTCAGCGCCAGCCCAAACACAATCCCTGCATATTCCGCATAAAACCGCTCAAACGCTTCCTTGCACCCATCCTTCATCTCACGCAAAAGCTTCGCCTGATCGACTCCCGCTCTCACGCCGACATCCCCCTTTTTTCCAAGCATCCTTACTCATTATGTATCAAAAAAACGACCGAAATAAAACGCCCCGCCGCAAAATTAATCGTTTTTTCAGGAAACTTTTATCGATCGTTAAGCTAACAAATAAACCGTCATATTCACAATTTCCTATATCTGGTTTCCGCCTCTCGTGCTATACTTACCAATTAAAAACATACGGGAGGTCCTCACCGCCATGCCGATCATCGAAGCCAGTCATCTATCGAAAGCATTCCGCGTCGCCGAACGCCGCCCCGGCCGTTTCGGCACGCTGCGCAGTCTGGTCAGCCCTGCCTGGCGGGAAATCAGCGCCGTCCGGGACGTCAGCTTCCAGATTGAACAAGGAGAGAGCGTTGCCTACTTAGGTCCGAACGGCGCCGGCAAATCCACCACCATCAAGATGCTCAGCGGCATACTCGAGCCGACGGGCGGGTCCGTGCTCGTGAACGGCGTGAATCCCCATCGCAGCCGCAAGCGCAACAGCTACCATATCGGATGCGTCTTCGGCCAGCGCAGCCAGCTGCTGTTTGACCTGCCGGCCAAGGATTCCTTCGAGCTGCTTCGCTATATGTACGGCCTCTCCGCGTCCCGCTACCGTTCGAATCTGGAGCAATTTGCCGGCGTGCTGCAGATCGAGGATATTCTCCATCGCCCGGTCCGCACGCTCTCGCTCGGTCAGCGCATGCGCTGCGAGATGGTTGCGGCCCTGCTGCACGAGCCGGACATTCTGTTCCTCGACGAGCCAACGATCGGCCTTGATGTCATTGCGAAGGAACGAATCCGCAGCTTTATCGAGACGGTGAACCGGGACAACAAGGTCACTGTGCTGCTGACGACACACGATATGTCCGACATCGAGCGTCTCTGCTCCCGGCTCATGATTATCGACAAGGGGACGCTCGTCTACGATGGAGGACTCGACGCGATCCGCCGCAAATTCGGGGCCCGCAAGCATATCCGGATGGTGATGCCGGATGCGGATTCGGCCGCAGCCGTTGCCGCCGAGCTTCTTCGACATGCCGAGCTTGCCGTAACCGTCGAAAATGTCACCGTCAAGCTGTCGTACGATCAGCGGACAACGGACCCCTCCGAGCTGATGCGCTATGTGCTGACGCTGGGCAGTCCGCGGGATTTGCTCATGCAGGACGAGCAGATCGAGGCGCTGATTCGCCGCATCTATGAGGAAGGCTACGAGGAGGAGTCGGCTGACGACTGCCTGAAGGAGGGAATCAGCTGATGACCGCGATCGAGAGATGGGTCGGCATTTCCAGGCTCGCCGTCAAGGAGCGGCTGCAGTACCGGTTTGATTTCTTTATGACGCTCGTATCTACGCTGCTGTTTGCAGCGATGTACTATATGGTTTGGTATGCCGTCTATCAGAGCTCGATGGGCGAGACGATGCCTTGGGAGCAGCTGATCACCTATATCATGATCGGACAGGCGGTCAGCTTCGCCCGCTGGTCTCCAGCGGACCGGGCACCGGTGTATGCGATGTCGAGCCGGCTGCGAAACGGCGATGTGGCGATTGACCTGATTCGTCCGGTCGGCTTCCAGATGCGCCGCTTTCTGGAGTCATGGGGGTTTTTCCTGGTCGAAATGCTGTGGGTCAACGTGCCGTGTATGCTGCTCTTTATTTATGTCCTTGGCATCCAGCCCCCTGCCGGGACGGCTGCGGCGATCGGCTATGCAGCAAGCCTGCTGGTCGGCTTCCTGGTCGCCTACAGCATCAACTCCATCGTCATGATGCTGTCGTTCTGGACGACAAACGCGCAAGGCTTGCAAATTACGAAGAAAGCGGTCATCACCCTGCTTGCAGGCACCATCATTCCGTTCGAATTTTTCCCCGACTGGCTGCGCACGGCTGCCGAGCATCTGCCGTTCCAGAGCATGGCATATATCCCGCTGTCCATTTATATCGGGCGGATCGAAGGCGTCCAACTCGCAGGCGCGCTGCTGGAGCAGCTCGGCTGGGCGGCGCTGATGCTGCTGCTGTGCCGGTGGCTGTGGTCGAAGGCGGAGCGTCGCATCGTCATTTATGGAGGGTGAGCTAATATGGAGGATATCGTCCGCAACATTCCGCAGAGAGGCTTCACCTATTATGTGCGGCTCTACGGCATATACCTGCGTATGTACTTCCGCACGATGGCGGAATACCGCGCCGACACATTCGTCGCATTCATCGGGGGAGTCGTCACGCAGGCAAGCGCACTCGTCTTTCTGACAGCGATCTTCAGGCACATTCCGCATCTGGCGGGCTGGAGCTATGAGGAGCTGCTGTTTATTTTCAGCGTTTCGCTGACGGCAGGCGCACTCAACATCGTCTTTCTGAACGCTCCGTTCAGCATACACAGCTATATCCGGAACGGCACGCTGGACATCATGATGATTCGTCCGCCCGGCACGCTGTTCCAGGTCGTCTCGATGTCGCAGGAAATCAACGGGATCGGGTCGGTGGTGACGGGGCTCGCGATTATGGGCTACTCGATGCTGCGGCTGGACGTATCGTGGGGAATAGGGTCCATCGCTTATTTGGCGCTCGCGCTGATAGCGGGGATGGTGATCAAGTTTGCAGTCCTGCTGCTTTTTACTGTACTGGCCTTCTGGTTCATCGAAATTCGTTCCCTGCTGTACCCAGTCACATGGCTGTTTGATTTCACCCAGTTTCCCGTATCCCTGTTTCACCCGTTCATTCGAGGCCTCTTGACTTACGTGCTTCCGTTCGCGCTCGGCACATACTATCCCGCCGTCTTCCTGCTTCGCCCCGACCATGCGGGCTGGGCGGCCATGTTGGCCCCGCTTGCCGCTGTCGCCGTCATGGCGGCAGCCTGCGGATTCTGGAGCTATGGCCTGCGGAAATACAAGAGCGCAAGCGGATAGTTCATTTTTAATCCGATTTTCATCAATCTTTTAGCTGGCTTTAAGCTTTGTATAAATCCGTTCACCCCCTCCTGTGCGTACTATTTGTGAACCTAATTCCTATACGCCAGGAGGGACCTGTATGTTTCAAGTACGAAGCTTGACCCGCTCTCGCGCAGTCTCGGCCATGCTGGCCGTTCTGCTGAGCGCCTGCCTGTTTGCCGGTTTGGCCATTCCGCAAGCTGCGAAGGCGGCACCCGGAGATTTCACACTGTATACGCCGTATACGGACATTTCGGTGACGCCCGGCCAATCCATCTCTTATTATGTGGAGCTGATCAACGATACGAATGTGGTGCAGAATGCCGAGATTAGCTTGGACGGACCCGCCGATTGGAAAAAAACGATGACCTCCGGCGGATGGAACGCGTCGCAAATTTCGGTGAAGCCCAAGTCGTCGCAAAATCTGAATCTGGAAATCGAGGTACCCCAGAAGGTAGAGCAGGGCGTGTATCGTTTTACGCTGAACGCCAAAGATAAAGCTGCCCTACCGCTGACGATTCGGGTTACCCAGCAGGGTACGTTCCGTACGGAGCTGACGACCGAGCAGCCGAATATGCAGGGCAGCTCCGGCTCTTCCTTCAGCTTCAGCACGATGCTGCGCAACCGGACGGCAGACAAGCAGCAGTATTCGCTTACGTCCGAAGCGCCTCGCGGCTGGCTCGTCGTATTTAACGAAGGCGGCAAGAACGTGACATCCGTTCAGGTCGATCCCGGCGCCTCCAAATCCGTCTCGGTCGACGTACGGCCGCCGGAAAATATTCCGGAGGGCTCGTACAAAATCCCGATCGGCGCCGTCTCGGGCGGCACCAACGCCAAGCTCGAGCTGGAGGTCGTGATCAAGGGCTCCTACAAGGTGGAGCTGACGACGCCAAGCGGCGTGCTCTCCTCCGACGTGACGGCGGGCAGCTCCCGCAAACTCGATCTGACCGTCAAGAACAGCGGCTCCTCCGTGCTGACCGACCTTGAGATGTCGGCGAATACGCCGGCCGGCTGGGAGGTTACGTTCGAGCCGCGCCGCATTCAGAAGCTGGACCCGGGTGCAACGACCCAAGTGCAGGCGACGTTGAAATCGTCGAACAAAGCGATTGCCGGGGACTATGTGACCGTCATGAACGTGCGGGCGCCTGAGGCTTCCGCGAGTGCGCAATTCCGCATGGCGGTGAAGACATCCGTGCTCTGGGGCTGGGTCGGCGTGCTGTTGATCGCCGGGGTCATCGGCGGCGTTTATTACCTGTTCCGCAAATACGGGAGGCGATAATCGTGATCCAGCTGGGAGAACCGATTATCGAGCTGCAGGATTTGACGAAACGGTACGAGGGGCATACGGCCGTAGACGGCTTACATCTGACGATCGGAAAAGGTGAGGTGTTCGGTCTGCTCGGACCGAACGGCGCCGGCAAGTCCACAACGATTCTGATGATGCTCGGCTTGACCGAGCCGACCTCCGGCAGCGTGCGCGTCTGCGGCGTCGACTCGACGCGCAATCCGCTCGCCGTCAAGAAACGGGTCGGCTATATGCCGGACGATGTCGGCTTCTACGACGATCGCAGCGGCTTTGAAAATTTGGTGTATACGGCTCAGCTGAACCGCACTCCGCGCCGGGAGGCGGAGGAACGCGCTGCAGCCCTGATTGAGCGCGTTGGCCTTGCCCATGCGGGCGAGCGGCCGGTGGGCGCCTATTCGCGGGGAATGCGCCAGCGGCTCGGGCTTGCCGACGTGCTGATCAAGCAGCCGGAGGTCATCGTGCTCGACGAGCCGACGCTCGGCATAGACCCCGAGGGGGTGCGCGAGTTTCTCGAGCTGATCCGTACGTTGAGCCGTGATGAGGGCTTAACGGTGCTGCTGTCGTCGCACCATCTCCATCAGGTGCAGCAGGTCTGCGACCGCGTCGGGCTCTTCGTAAGCGGGCGTCTGCTGGCTTGCGGCACTGTGGAGGAGCTGTCTCAGCAGCTGTTCGAGGAGGAGCCGGTCGCGATCGAAGCCGAGGCGGAGCCGATGACTGGCGAGCTGTGTGAACGGCTGCAGGCGGTCGACGGCGTGGCTCGGCTGACGAGACTGGATGGCGGTCGGGTGGAATTGGCTTGTGCAGCCGATGTGGCGGCGGAGATCGCTGCGTGTATCGTCGGCGCCGGCTCTCGCCTCTCGCACCTGAGCCGGAAGCAATATGGGCTGGACGAAATTTACCACCGATATTTCGAAGGGGAGGCGACCGCGCATGCTAGCACCGCATCCGTTTCGCGTGATGGTCGCTAAGGAAATATCCGACCATGTGCGCTCATGGCGTTTTATCATCCTGCTCGGGCTGATCTGGCTCACGTGCCTGGGCTCGCTGTATGCTTCGCTCAGCACGATCCGCGGGGTCGATCCGCAGGCCGAAGGGCTGCAGTCGTTCCTGTTCCTGAAGCTGTTTACGCTGTCCGGCGAAGCACTGCCGTCGTTTATGACGTTCGTATCGTTCCTCGGGCCGCTGCTCGGCATCGGCATGGGCTTCGACGCCGTCTCCTCGGAGCGCTCGAAAGGCACGCTTAGCCGGCTGCTGTCCCAGCCGATCCACCGGGACGATGTGCTGAACGCCAAATTTGTGGCGGCGCTCGTCGTCGTCACCGTCATGTTTCTCGCGCTTGGTCTCCTGGTGATGGGCTTCGGACTGCTCACCATCGGCATCCCGCCGTCGCCGGAGGAATTTCTGCGCATGCTGCTGTTTCTTCTGCTGAGCGTCGTCTATGTCGGCTTCTGGCTCAACCTGTCAATCTGGTTCTCGTCGCGGTTCCGCCAGCCCGCCACCTCGGCGCTGTCCGGAATAGCGGTGTGGATTTTCTATGCGGTGTTCTATAACATGATCGTGAATATGATCGCGGCCGCAACCGCACCTGCAGGGCAATACGAGGAGGCGATGCTGCGCCATACCGGCTTTGTGCAGCTATTGATGCGGCTGTCGCCGAGCCACCTGTACGAGGAGGCGACGACGACGCTGCTCGTACCTGAGGTGCGCAGCCTCGGGCCGCTTACGATGGAGCAGGTGTACGGCGCGATCCCGAACAGCCCGCTGCCGCTCGGCCAGAGCCTGCTGCTCGTCTGGCCTCAGCTTACCGGGCTCATCGCCGCAACGCTGCTCTGCTTTGCAGCCGCCTACGTGCACTTCATGCGGCAAGAAATTCGCTCACGCTCGTAATGATCCGGGGCCAGCTCAGACAAGGGCTTGGCCCCTCTCTTTCCACAGCAAAAATGGCACTCCTTCGGCAAAAGGAATGCCATGTTCACAATCGATTTGTGCATGCAGTCCGAAGTTTCTGTCTGACTAGGCGTCCGACTAGGCGTCTGACTCGCCCTCTGACTCGCCGTCAGCACCGTCGTCAGCCTCTTCTTCCACTTCTTCCTCAGCCTCTTCCTCAGCAGCTTCCTCAGCGGCTTCCTCTGCCTCATCGGATTCCTCTTCGTCCGATTCTTCCGCTGCTTCTTCCTCCGCCGCCTCGTCCTGCTCATCCTCTGTTGCCGATTCTTCTTCTACTTCGTCTGCTGCCTCAAGCACTTCATCCACGATTTCTTCTTCCGCTGCTGCCTCAACGATTACTTCTTCTTCTGCGCTCATTCGATCACCTCCGACCAGGATTACTACGATTGTATCCGCGGTCGCCGCCATTTATGACGGGTTCGATCCATATCATTTCGGCAACAAAAACCAGCCTTTTCAAGCCGCAATGAGAACGGTTTCAAGCCCTGTTTATCCACTATACAGCTCTTCCGACTCCAGTACCTTCATACCCCCGCCAGAGCGCGCAGCCGCTCGAATGAGAGCAGCCGCTACCTCCCGCGCATGGATCGGCTTATACTTCCGCAGCGGACCGATCCACACGAACGGCGTAACCGCGGCTGCCAG
>JBEPYM010000154.1:7094-8350 GCA_041641375.1 Paenibacillus sp. | reverse complement strand
CTCCCTTGACAAAACCGGGTGTACGCGGGACGCGCGTGATCGGCTGCATCCGTTCAATCGTCTTTACTTGCTCCACATCGATGCCGTATTCTTCATTAGCCAAGGTAAACACGATGATTTTCATTTCCGTACCCATGTCCATACCTCCAATGTGAATGTACGTTATTTAATCAGTGCATTCGTATCGACAATCAGAGCAACCTGACCGTCCCCTAAAATGGTCGCGCCCGAGATTGCAAACAAATTCGTCAAATATTTGCCCATTGATTTCAACACGATTTCCTGCTGGCCGATAAATTCATCAACCATAATCGCTGCGTATTTGTCACCCTTACGCACAATGACAATTTCCGTCTCCGCCTCATCCGATTCGCGGTAATCGGGAACCTCGAACAACGTGCTTAACGAAACGACAGGAAGCACTTGCCCCCTGAAGTCCATAATAAGAGTTCCATGCATATTGCGAAGATTCTGCCTGCGGATCGAGGCGGTTTCCACGATTGAAGAGAGCGGAATCGCATATTTCTCGCTGCCTAGTTTGACCAGCAGCGCGGTGATAATCGACAGCGTGAGCGGCAGCTGAATGGTAAACTTCGTACCCATACCCAGCTTGGAGGTCACAATTACATTCCCGCCGAGCGATGCAATTTTGGATCGGACAACATCGAGCCCGACTCCGCGGCCCGAAATATCGGAAATTTTATCAGCAGTCGAGAAACCAGATGCAAAGAGAAGCATATATACCTCTTCATCGGTCATCTTCTGTCCTTGCTCTACAGTCACGATGCCCTTCTTGACGGCTGTTTCCAGCACCTTCTGCCTATTGATACCTTTACCGTCCTCTTCGATTTCGATAAAGACGTGATTGCCGCTATGGAAAGCACGCAAGTGGACGGTTCCCGTTTCGGATTTGCCAGCGGCTCTACGGTCCGCGATTGATTCAATTCCGTGGTCGACTGCATTGCGGAGCAGATGGACGAGCGGGTCCCCAATCTCGTCAATAACCGTTCGGTCTAGTTCCGTCTCTGCGCCCGTAATGATGAGATCGACCTTCTTGTCCAGGGATTTGGCCAAATCACGAATCATACGCGGGAAGCGATTAAATACCGATTCGACAGGTACCATCCGAAGCTTCAATACGATATTTTGCAAATCGGTACTGACTCTGCTCATATGTTCTACCGTATCGGTAAGCTCCCGCTTTCGAAGATCTGCAGCCAGCTGCTCCAATCGAACCCGATCAATCAACAATTCGG
>JBEPYM010000154.1:0-7084 GCA_041641375.1 Paenibacillus sp. | reverse complement strand
CTTCTCAATATCAACGCGAATCGTGCGGTTCGCCACAGGAGCGTTCCCCGCTTGCGGCTGCTTGGCAGCGGCAGGCTTTCCTGCTACCGGCCCTTCAGCTTTAGTAAGCTGTGATTCCGCTTGCTTTTGCTGAACCTCTTCCGCTTTTTGCTGCTGCGCTTCCTTCTCATCCAGAAACTTCTGATCAATAACCGTAATCGATACCTTGTCGATTTCCGACACATTGGAAATGAGCTGATTTACTTCGTCCTTCGTTAGCTGTGTAATGTAATACACGGAGAACGAACGATCAAATTTGTCCTGCTCGATATCCTCTGCAGGCGGTGTCGAATGGACGATCTCGCCGTTCTGCTCAAGGCTGTTAAATACCATATACGCACGCGCAGCCTTCAGCACCGAATCCTCGCGGATGCTGACATCTACCAGATACGGCTGAAATCCAGTTGCCAAAGATTGCGCAAGAATGGACAACTGGAACTGGTCCAATGTCTGGTTGCTTTGCTCCTGCTTCGCAGCAGGTTTGGCTGAAGCTGAACCAGCGGCTTTCTTGTACTCTCCGCTCACAATGCTTTTGAGCATGGCAACGAGTTCAGAAACGTCCGCTTTTCCGGTTCCGCCCTGGATAATATCCTCCACCATAGACTCCAGCGTGTCCAAGCATTGGAAGAGACAATCAAATATGTAGCTGTCCATCGCAAGCTTGTTGTTGCGAACAAGATCGAGAACGTTCTCCATCTCATGGGTAAGGGAAGCCAGGTCCTCAAAGCCCATAGTGGCGGACATGCCTTTCAGCGTATGTGCGGAACGAAACATCGTCTGGACGATCGAGATGTCCTCTGGCGCCGCCTCCAGCGCCAGCATATTATCATTCATTGCTTGCAAATGTTCCCGTGATTCGTCAATAAACATACTGAGGTATTGATTCATTTCCACGGATTCACGCACCTCCAAGTTATACGCCACGATTCATTACGCTGATGTCCGGCTATCGTGACACGAGCTCTACCAGCTTGCCCGGGATGGATGACTGGGGCAAAATATGATCGACACAGCCGAGCTCCACTGCGGAACGCGGCATGCCGTACACGACACAAGATTCTTCAGATTCGGCAATCGTCGATTGCACGCCTCTTTTATATAAAGCTGCCATTCCCTTCGCCCCATCACTTCCCATCCCTGTCATCAGAACAAGATGCAGCTTCGGTTCCGTAATAGGCAGCAGAGAATCAAACAACGTATCAACGGATGGCCGGTGCCCTCCGCGCGGCTCATTTTTGTCGAGCCTTAGCCGGTAGATCGATTGCTCTCGGCTAATCGTCATATGATAACCGCCGGGCGCGATATACGCCCAGCCTGGCAGCGGCAGGTCACCATCCTCTGCCTCCTTCACCCGGATTTGACACAGCATGTTCAATCGCTGGGCAAGCGATGCAGTGAAGCCGGGCGGCATATGCTGGACAACGAGTATCGGTGCCGGAAATTGTTTCGGCAGCGGCGTGAGCACCTGCTGCAGAGCCCGTGGGCCACCTGTGGAGGTTCCGATTGCCACCAAATGCTCAAACTGTGCTCCCTTTACAGTGGAAGTCTTCAGCGATTGTGCCGGCCAAACGATTGGCACTGGCGGTTGCGGCTCCGCTTTGCGCGAGGCTGGCGGAGAGATTGCTCGCTTGCGAATCGAGGAGCGAACGGCTGCTTCAAGCTTATCATGGAGTATGGCTTTCACCTTTGCGATATCAAGCGATATGGAGCCGGATGGCTTGCCGACAAAATCGACCGCTCCAAGCTCCAGTGCTCGAATGGTCGCCACTGCGCCTTCTTGCGTCAAGCTGCTTAGCATAATGACTGGCACAGGACATTCAGCCATGATTCGTTTCAGCGCATCCAGTCCGTTCAACTCCGGCATTTCGATATCCATCGTGATCAAGTCCGGCTTTAACTGCTTTGCTTTGTCAATCGCTTCGAGCCCGTTCCTCGCTGTAGCGATTGTTTCAAATTGAGGATGCTCGCCAACCAGATCCGATACCATCTTGCGCATAAATGCCGAATCATCCACGACCAATACCTTGTACATGCTAACCACCTCCGATACGCGTGGACTACTTCAGCAGCTTCATCATTTTGCTAAGGAAGCCGCGCACTCCAGCTTCCTGTACCGTATCGGGCACCTCTTGGACGGGGAGGTCGGTTACAAACCGTTCAGCAATTGTCTGAATCCCCCTTGCAGCAGGTGTTCCCGGAAAGGCAACAGCAAAGGGCACTTGCTTCTTGACCGCCTTCGACACATTCGGATCATCCTGGACATAGCCGAGTGTCGCGATGTCCAAGTCGAGAAACTGTTTTGCAACGAGCGTAATTTTGTCCGCCGTCTGCTTGCCTTCTCTCGGCTCCGTAACCCGATTAACCACAAGTCTATACGAAATGTTGTAATTCAAGGCATTCACCATCTTGATGATGGCGTACGCATCGGTAATCGAGGTTGGCTCAGGCGTAGTCACAACGATCGTTTCCTGCGCCGCTACGATAAATTTCAACGTTTCCTTGCTGAGACCGGCGCCTGTATCGAATAGTATGAAATCGGCATATCCGTTCAGTTGTCCGACCTGCTCGGAGAAGTACTCCAGCTCCTCCTCCGTTAACCGAAGCAAGTCATGAAATCCGGATCCGCCTGCAATAAACTCGAGCTCGTGTTGACTTTTGTGAATAATGTCCCAGATCGTTTTTTGACGCTTGAGCAAATGATACAAATTATACTTCGGCGATGCCCCCATCAAGACATCGATATTGGCCATCCCGATATCTGCGTCGAATACAAGCACTTTATACCCAAGTCGCTGCAACGATAACGCGAAGTTGAGCGTGAAATTCGACTTGCCGACTCCGCCTTTCCCGCTCGTTACTGTCACGATTCTTGTGGTGCGCGTGGCTTTGGTTCGGCTTTGCTCGACCAGATGACGCAAGCCCTGCGCTTGATCATTCATGAGACCTGTCCTCCAGTATCGCATCGATGTATCGGTTCTCATTCAGTAAGGCGATATCGTCGGGCACATTCTGACCGTTGGCAATGTATGAAAGCGACAGTGGGAAATCATACAGCAAATTATAGATGGAGCCGTATGAATCGGTTTCATCCGCCTTCGTAAACAATACCTTGTCCAGCTTGAAGCGGCTGAAGTTCTCCGTTATGACTTTCATGTCCTTATATTTGGCGGTGAGACTGAGTACCAAATAGGTTTCGGAAGATTTATCCGTCTGCAGCAATGTATTGAGCTCCGATACATAAAGCTCGTTGCGGAAGTTTCGTCCCGCAGTATCCATAAAGATCATGTCACAGCCATCCAGCGCCTGGAACGCCTTCGGCAAATCCTGCGGTGAAAATACGACCTCAAAGGGTACGTTCAAGATGTTGGCGTACGTTCGAAGCTGCTCAACTGCTGCAATTCGGTACGTATCGGAAGTAATAAACCCGACCTTGCGGTGATTTTTGAGCACCTGCTCCGCTGCGAGCTTGGCAATCGTCGTTGTCTTGCCTACCCCGGTCGGTCCTACAAAATGAACGATGCGTGTTTGCGGACCGATGCCGCCGCCCATTCTGCCTTCCGTCATTGCTTTCAGCCTTGCACGAACCGCATTTTCCGCCTCCTGCTCGGAAGCAACGCCGGCCCCATCGGCCAGGTCCGCAATCGCTTCTTCAATCAATCGACGTGCAAGCTCTTCCTCTACTTCGTGTCGCAGGAGCCTGTCCTTGATTATGCTGAACATATCCGGAACTGCCGGTTCCGCTGAACTTGCCTTGGAAAGCCGCAGCATCATCTCTTTCATCTGTCTGATTTCTTCCAGAAGCTGGTCTTCACTCCTGGCTGGCTGCACCTGCTTGCTATCGGCTGTTCGTGCGGAGGCAGCTGAAACTGCCGGAGGAGCGTCCGCTGTTGCGACCGACTGCCCATTCAACTGCTGCGAATGCGAATGCAGGCGTTCCTGCTGAGCACTGCCAGCTGCAGCCAGCACAGCCTGAATTGCTGCATCGCGTGTCGTCACAGAGGGCTCGGGCTGTGCAGCTACAGCAGCAGTACCTCCATTGCTCTGAGCACGATACGCCGCTCTTCCGCTTGCACTTGGCACAACCGGAAGCGGAGCCGGTGTAGAGGACGGAGCGGGCGCAACTGCTGCCGTATCGGTTGCAGCGATGACTTCAATCCTCTTCTTGCCGAAGAAACCGAACAATCCACCGATTTTGATTTCCTTTGTATTCAATATGACTGCGTCCTTGCCGAGCTCGCTCCGTATTTTGTGCAGAGCGTCAGGCATGGAATCTACGACATAACGTTTCACTCTCATACGTTAACCACCCCAACGCTCTGGATTTCGATATTCGGTTCTAGCTCACTATACGACAGTACCGGTATATCCTGCATCGTCCGCTCCAGCAACTGGCGCAAGTACATTCGAATAGCTGGTGATGTTAGAATGATCGGCTGCTGCCCCAATTGAATCAGCTTCTGGACCTGCTCGTTCATTCGCTGGAAAATCATTTGGGTGGACATCGGATCAAGCGCCAGGTAATTGCCTTGATCGGATTGCTGGACAGAATCTGCAATCTTCTTCTCTAGCTGCGGTCCAACGGTAATAACCTTGAGTGCTTCCGGCCCTGACGCGTACTGCAGTGTAATTTGTCTCGACAACGCCTGCCTAACGTATTCGGTCAGCACCTCGGCATCCTTGGTCATGGGACCGTAATCGGCGAGTGTTTCAAAGATGGTAACGAGATCGCGAATCGAGATTTTCTCCTTGAGCAGCTTGGCAAGCACCTTCTGGATGTCTCCGACCTGCAGCACGTTTGGAATAAGCTCTTCCACGATGGCTGGATACGATTCCTTCAAGTTGTCAACCAGCGCCTTCGTCTCCTGGCGTCCAATCAATTCGTGGGCGTGCCGCTTCACGACTTCGGTCAAGTGTGTAGCAACAACCGATGGCGGATCAACGACGGTGTACCCCGACAGCTCGGCCATGCTCTTGGTTGTCTCATCGATCCAGAGCGCAGGCAGCCCGAATGCGGGCTCTGACGTCTCAATCCCCGTAATCGAATCATCATCGATCCCGGGACTCATAGCCAAATAATGATTAAGCAATAGTTCGCCGCGGGCTACCGTATTTCCTTTAATTTTGATCGTGTACTCGTTAGGCTTTAGCTGGATATTGTCCCTGATTCGGATGACAGGAACGACAAGCCCCATTTCTAAGGCAACCTGCCTTCGAATCATGATAATCCGATCCAATAAATCGCCGCCCTGCTGCACATCGGCTAGCGGAATCAGCCCGTATCCGAATTCAAATTCGATCGGATCAACCTGAAGCAAATTGATTACACTCTCCGGACTGCGCACCTCTTCGATTTGCTGCTCCTCTTCCTTTTGCTCGTCCTCTATTTGCTTCAGCTCTAGATTTTTTTGCATGCGGAAGCCGCCGTAGGCGAGTACTCCTGCAATCGGGAGAGTTGCAAGAGGTCCAATTGGTGTGAACAATCCAAGAAACGCCACCGTACCTGCTACAATGTATAACAGCTTTGGATAGGAAAATAGCTGGTTTGTCAAATCGTCCGCCAGATTGCCTTCAGAGGCAGCGCGAGTTACAATCATACCCGATGCGACTGAGATAAGGAGCGCTGGTATCTGCGATACGAGTCCGTCCCCGATCGTCAGAATGGAATATCGCTGTACGGCTTCGGCTAGTGGCATGCCATGTACCGCCATACCAATGACAAAGCCGCCGAGCAGGTTGATGAACAGGATGACGATACCCGCAATGGCGTCGCCCTTTACGAATTTCGTCGCACCGTCCATCGCTCCATAGAAATCCGCTTCCTTCTGAATTTTCTCCCGGCGTTCCCGTGCTCCCTTCTCATCCACTAACCCGGAGTTCAAATCCGCATCAATCGCCATTTGTTTACCAGGCATCGCGTCCAGCGTAAAGCGAGCGGCAACTTCCGCTACGCGCTCGGAGCCTTTCGTGATCACGATAAACTGCACGACGACAAGAATGAGAAAGACGACAAAGCCGACCGCGAGCTGTCCGCCGGCTACGAATGAACCGAACGTTTCGACAACCCGGCCCGCTTCAGCCTTGGATAAAATATTGCGTGTCGTGGAAATGTTAAGCGCCAGCCGGAACAAGGTCGTAATCAGCAGCACCGTTGGAAAAATGGAGAACTGCAGCGCGTCCTTCGTATTCATGGATAACAGCAGTACCATAATGGCTGCCGAAATGTTGATGATTAGCAAAAAGTCGAGAACATGAATATTAACCGGTACAACCATCATTAAAACAATGCCTATCATTCCGATTAATATAAATAGGTCTCTTGGTTTCACGAGGGACGCCTCCTTTCCTGAGTATCAAGCCGATACGCCGCGCCTAGGATCTGGCGGCTTTCCTGCCCTTGAGTCTATACACGTATGCAAGCACTTCGGCAACCGCCTGAAACAGCTCCTGAGGAATTTCCTGGCCGATTTCCACTTGCGCATAAAGCGCTCTTGCGAGCGGCTTGTTTTCCATCATCGTAATTCCATGATCCTTGGCGACTTGCTTCATCTTCAGCGCGATATAGTCAGCGCCTTTGGCTATGACAACCGGCGCCTCCATCTTGCCCGGCTCATATTGGATCGCAACCGCGAAGTGGGTCGGGTTCGTAATGACCACATCTGCCTTGGGCACTTCCTGCATCATCCGCTGCAGCGCCATGCGGCGTTGTTTTTCTTTGATCTTGCTCTTGATGAGGGGGTCGCCCTCCGATTTCTTGTATTCATCCTTGATGTCCTGTTTGGACATTCTCAGGCTTTTCTCGTATTCGTAACGCTGATAAAAATAATCTGCAATTGATAAAATAATGAGGATGGCCGCAATCTTGATTCCAAGCCATAAAACAAGCTCGGTTACGTACTCCAAAATCACTTCCAACGGACTTGAGCCGAGCGCCATAATTTGCGCTCTCTCCCCCCATAGCGTGAGGTAAACGATTACGGAGACGACAATGAATTTAAGCATGGATTTCAGAAATTCAGCGATTGCGCGTGTTCCAAATATGTTTTTG
>JBEPYM010000153.1:0-8376 GCA_041641375.1 Paenibacillus sp. | reverse complement strand
ATTCACGCTCCAGCTCGGCGATAATTTCCATTGCGCGCAGCTTGGGCGCCCCGGACACAGTTCCTGCCGGCAAGCAGGAAAGAAACGCATCGTAGAAATTGTATGAATTCGCAAGCTCCCCCGAGACATGCGAGACGATGTGCATAACATGGGAGTATCGCTCGATCTCCATGAAGGAATCGCAGCGAACCGTCCCCGGCTTCGAAACGCGTCCAATATCGTTGCGGCCGAGATCGACCAGCATCAGATGCTCGGCGCGCTCCTTCTCATCAGCTAGCAGCTCCCGTTCCAGTTCCTCATCGCGAGCTGGCGTGGCGCCTCTCGGCCTCGTACCGGCGATCGGACGCGTATGCACGCGCCCCTCCTCCACCCGGACGAGTAGCTCCGGCGAAGCGCCAACGATCACTTCGTCGCCCATCTTGAGATAGTACATATACGGCGACGGATTCATTGTACGCAGCACCCTGTACACATGGAGCGGAGATACGTCGGCATCCATCTCAAAGCGCTGCGACAGAACGACCTGAAACACATCGCCCGCCCGAATATATTCCTTGGCCTGCCCTACATTCGCAAGAAACCGTTCCTTGCTCATGTTGGAGCGCATGCCGGCCAGATCAATATCCGCGTCCGCGGGTAGAGGACGAACCGGTACTGCCGGGGCGACCGGCTGCTGCAGCCGCTCGAGGGTCCGCTCGATGTTGGCGCACGCCGTGGAATAGGCCCGTTCGATCTGCTCCTCTGTTGCATGCTCCGGAACATGAACATTGCCAATCACCTGCATATGCTGCTTCAGATGGTCGAATACAATGACCTGATCACAAAACATAAACCGCAAATCGTCCATGTTCAGATCGTCGTTCGCATGGGCGGGAAGCCGCTCATAATAGCGCAGCAGATCGTATCCGAAGAAGCCGACGGCACCACCTGTGAATCGGGGAAGCTGCTCCAGCATCGGACTGCGGAACTGCGACAGCAGCGCCTGGAGCGCCTCAAGTGGCTTATTCGCAGCTTCAAGCCGCTCCACCTTGCCGCCACGATTCACCTCAATCGTTCCGGCTTTTCCGCGAAGCGTCATAAAGGGAAGCATGCCGATGAACGAATACCGGGCCCACTTGGCGCCGCCCTCCACGCTTTCGAGCAGGAATGCCTGATCCTCCTGGTAAAAATGCTGAAACACGCGAATCGGCGTCTCCGTATCGGCCAGAACGCTGCGGGCGATCGGAATCAGATTGTAGCTCTTGGCAAGCTCTTGAACTTGCTCCAGTTGCGGTGAATACATACTAGCGCCTCCTTGATCGTTGCACAAAAAAAGCCTCTACGCAGGGTAGAGGCGATCGTATCAACCGGTTCATCGCAAGTGTCTCCCCTTCATTCCACGAAAGCTAGGTCATGCGAAAAAAACAGCCCTCTCACTGCTAAGTTCGGGCAAATCGCTTGACTGTAACAAACGCTCGACTTGCACAGCGGCGCTGCGCAGGGAAACACAACTCATCTCGGCTCATCTGATCTCTTCTCGTGCTACACTCTACTGGTCTCTGCTACCTTTTACTATACATGCTTGCAAATCGAACGTCAACTTCCCTTTACGCTTCCTTCGCCATATTGGGCGCCAAATCCGGACGGAGCGCACGGGCTCTGTTCAAATAGACGTGTACGATTTCGTCCTGACGCTTTGGCGTATTGATCATAATCATCAGCCGTATGCAGAACGTGAGGCTGTTCTGAACCGGTATTTCCAGCGAACACATCAGGGGAACAAGCTCCCAGCCGCTCATGTTGCGAATCGCTCTTGCCGGGAAGGTCGCATCCAGATCATGCGTCACCGTTACAAATACCGCGCCGATATCCTCTGGATCCACCTCGTTCATGCGGACCATCTCCTGAAGCAGCTCCGTCGTTGCTTTCAAAATTTCGGCTTCATCGTTCCGCTCAACCGTATTGGCTCCGCGAATTCCCCGTACCATCATTGCGCTCACGCCTCCCGTTTCAGTTCCTCAATCGTCTCTCGTACCCACTCTCGGCTGACGCCGTTATTGATTTCCACCGTTCCGATCGAAGTAGGAATAATAAATACCATATGGCCATACTTGAATTTCTTATCATGGCTCATGGCCGCCATAATCGCATCTGTATCCAAGTGCTGCGGAAGCTGTACGGGAAGACCCATCGCCTCGAGGAGGCGCTTCGTCGTGAAGTAGATCTCGTCGTCGTATCCGAATCGCCGGGCAAGCTTTGCCGCGCCGACCATACCAATTGAGATCGCTTCGCCATGCAGCAGCTCACCGTATCCTGCAACCGCCTCAAGGGCATGGCCGATTGTATGTCCCAGGTTCAAAATCGCGCGAAGATCATTCTCCCGTTCATCCCGTGACACGACGATCGATTTCACCCGGCAGCCCTCATACAGTGCATGCTCCAGCGCTTCGGAATCAAGTGCCAGCAGCCTTGCGGCGTTGTCGCCGCACCAAAGCGCAAAGGCGCGATCCCAAATTAAGCCATGCTTCACGACTTCAGCCAGCCCCGCGCTCACCTCGCGCAACGGCAAGGTTTTGAGCGTGTCAATGTCATACAGCACAAGCTGAGGCTGATGAAAGGCGCCGATAATATTTTTGGCGAGCTCATGATTGACAGCGACTTTGCCGCCGACGCTGCTGTCATGCGCCAGGATTGTAGTCGGAATCTGGACGAACCGAATGCCCCGCATAAAGCTGGCAGCCGCAAAGCCCGCCAAATCGCCAACTACACCTCCGCCAAGCGCCACAATCGCCGAATGGCGGTCGAGACCAGCCCGCAAAGCGGCGGATACAATCTCGTTCAGCATGGAGAGCGACTTGGACTGTTCGCCTGAAGGGACGATGCATGTATGAACTCGGTATCCATCTCGAAGCAGGCCGCTCTGCAGCCGCTCCAGATGGAGCGGAGCGACCGTTTCGTCCGTAACGATCAGATGCGCGGATTTATCCGGAATGCCGGCTTCTCGCATATGTAGAGCCGCCTGCTCCAGCAGCCCGCTCCCGATCAAAATCGGGTAGGAACGCTCTCCTAATTCTACCGTCAGCTGTTTCACATCAAGCTCCTCCGCTCATCGCTTAATAATGACCGATTTGCTTGAGGTAGCTGTCGTAATTGGCGCGAATCTCCTCAAGGGAATCGCCGCCGAATTTCTCCATAAACGCGCTCGCAATCTCCCATGCAATCACATTCTCCATGATGACGCCAGCCGCTGGGACTGCGCACGTGTCGGAGCGTTCGACCTGCGCGGTGAACACTTCCTTCGTATCGATGTCGACGCTTTGCAGCGGTTTATACAAGGTGGAGATCGGCTTCATGACGCCCCGGACAACAACCGGCATTCCGGTCGTCATACCACCCTCGAAGCCGCCCGCACGGTTGGATGCACGACTAAACCCGCTTTCCTCCGCATACAGGATTTCGTCATGCACCTTCGAGCCCCGCAGCTTCGCAGCTTCAAAGCCGATTCCGAACTCGACGCCCTTGAACGCCTGAATCGAAACTACCGCCTGCGCGATCCGGCCGTCAAGCTTGCGATCCCATTGCACATGAGATCCCAGTCCTACCGGAAGCCCCTCAATGATTACCTCGACGATCCCGCCGAGTGTGTCTCCATCCGCTTTCGCTGCGTCGATCGCTTCGATCATCCGCGCTTCCGCTTCCTTGTCCGCCACACGAACCGGAGATTCCTCGGTAATCGCACGAAGCTCGTCGGTCGTCACATCCATCCGGCTCACTTCCACATCACCGATCCGAATGACATGGCTTACGGTGCGAACGCCGAATTGCGCCAGCAGCTCTCGAGCGATTGCGCCGACCGCCACACGAGCTGTCGTCTCGCGAGCGCTGGAGCGCTCCAGAATGTTGCGCAAATCCTTCTGATTGTACTTCAAGCCGCCGTTCAGATCGGCATGGCCCGGACGTGGGCGATTCACCCGGCGTTTCGCCTCGGAATCCTCGGGAATCGGCTCGGCGCCCATAATTTGCGTCCAGTTCTTCCAATCGTTATTCGAGACGACAAGCGCAACCGGCGCTCCCGTCGTCTTGCCATGCCGTACACCGCCTACAAGCTGTGCTGTATCCTTCTCGATCTGCATTCGGCGGCCTCGCCCGTACCCCTTCTGTCTGCGGGCGAGCTGCTCGTTAATCGCTTCCGCAGCCAGCGGCAAATTGCTCGGCAAACCCTCTATAATGGCGGTCAACTGGGGCCCGTGCGTTTCCCCGGCCGTTAAATATCTCATCTGTATGTCCTCCCTCTCCCGTGAGCCGCGGTTGCGGCATGCGCTTTAGCGCTTTTATGCGATAAATGTCTTGTCGTTTATTATAGTACACGCCACTCTTCTTGACAATAGAAAAACCTCTGTCGAAGTTCATCTATCAATCGTCATTATGGTAGAATAGACGGAAATGGGAACAGAGAAGGAGCGAGGAGTCTTGACATCCATCACGTCCGTTTATGTCATCGGAGACAGCATATCGATTCAATATGGGCCGTATCTGGAAGAGCTGCTGCGGGGGAAAATCAGGTATAGCCGTAAGATAGGCGATGAAGCGCTGTACAATCTGGATCAGCCGATGGGAGCGAACGGCGGAGACAGCGGCATGGTGCTCGATTATTTGATTCGCGGCCCGCAGGCCGGGGCGGGTGCGGACGCTCTGCTTTTGAACTGCGGGCTGCATGATATCAAGAAGGATCGGACAACCGGACTCGTACAAGTCGAGCTGCCGCAATACGAGCGCAATCTAAGAGCAATCGTTTCCCTGGCTCGCAACCGTTTCCGCGTCGTATTATGGGTCAACACGACTCCGGTGCCAGATGATACGCATAACAGCAGACCTACAATCAGCTTCAATCGATACAACAGGGATGTGCTTGCCTACAATGAAGCGGCGAAGCGAATTATGGACGAATTCAAGGTGCCCATTATCGATTTGTACGGATTCACCGTAGCCCTCTCGCTGCCCTCACTGTACTGCGATCATGTCCATTATGAAGAGCAAGCGAGAATGCTCCAGGCCGCGTATATTGCCGGTGCGCTTCAGATGGTTCGCGACTGACAGACGCTACCTTCTGAGGATTGATGGCTTGCGCACCGCTGCCGTTACGGCAGCGGTTTTCACTTCTGCCCATACCGGTTCATGAACGAGTCCCATCAGCTTGACGGAATCGATCCCCAATATTTGCGCACATTCCTGCATCGTAATCATGCCACAGCGATAAGCTGCAATTACACTTCTTTTATCCATACTGCTCCTCCGATTCGAAATCGTTCTATGAAGTAGTATTGGAATATATGGATAAAGTATACTTCAACCTGCCACTTTCCGAATTACGAATCCGAGCGCTTGCGGTAGAAGAACGTATCCAGTGTCTCCAGGCCGTATTGGCCGGGAGAGAAAATTTGCTCCGTGCTGCCGACGAACAAGACGCCTCCGGGCCTGAGCGCATTGGCGAATTTGTGGTACAGCAGATGCTTGGCTTCCTCCGTAAAATAGATCATGACATTCCGGCATACGATCATGTCGATATTCGTATCGAACGAATCCGTAAGCAGGTTGCCCTTCTCAAATTGAACCTCGCGTTTCAGCTCCTCACTAACCGCGTACAGCTCACCTTCCGGTCGGAAGTATTTCTTGACATAAGCGGGAGGCACATCGCGCAGCGAACGGTCGAGATACAATCCTCGCTTCGCCTTCTCCAGCGCCCCGGTGTCAATATCAGTCGCTTTGATTTGAACAGCCGGAAACCCCCGCTGCTCAGCCGCAATCATAGCAATCGTATAGGGCTCCTCACCGGTTGAGCAAGCAGCGCTCCACAGCTTCACCTTGCGGCCGGTACGCAGCAGCTCCGGCAAAATCCGTTTCTCCACGACCTCCCAGCGATTCGGATTGCGCCAAAACTCGGATACGTTGATCGTCATCCGGTCCAGAAATTCATGCTGGACGCTTCGATCCTTGAGAATCGCATCGAAAAAAGCTGCGAACGTTGGGTATCCCCTCCGCTCACGCAGCGTCGTCAGCCTTCTCTTCATCTGGGCTTCCTTATATTGAGATAAGTCGATATTCAAGTGTTGATTGATTTTCTGAACAAAGAGTGCAAAGTCTTTATCTTCCATTCTAATTCAGCCTCCCACCGTACTATTCCATGCTCGTTCCCGATTTCCTGCTTGTTCGCATGCAAAAAAAACCGACGGAAGCATTGGCTTCATCGGTTTTGCGGATGTCTGAAGCGATTAAATCCACTGCTGAACGGCGCGCTTGTATTCGACCAGCTCGTCCGCCTTGAAGAAGTTTGCAATCTCGCGGGCAGCGCTGTCCGGCGAATCCGAACCGTGGATCAGATTCATCTGGGTATGTGCCGCGAAATCGCCGCGTATGGTACCCGGTACTGCATCCAGCGGATTCGTCTTGCCGATCACCGTACGGGACAACGTGATGACGTTATCGCCTTCCCATACCATAGCGAAAACCGGCGCAGCCGTAATAAAGGAAACAAGCTCACCGAAGAACGGCTTTTCTTTATGCTCAGCATAATGCGTCTCGGCTTGCTCCTTCGAAATCATCATAAACTTCGCACCGACAAGCTGAAAGCCCTTTTGCTCGAAACGCTTCACGATTTCACCAATCAAACTGCGCTGAACACCGTCAGGCTTAACCATCAAAAACGTTCTTTCCATTACGGATTGCCTCCCGAATATGTATTGATAACGCCGCTCCGGCTTGTGCCACCAAAGCTTCGTTGATCACAATAGAGTTAATAAGAGCGATTCCCGACAAAATGAGCGATTTCCTTCAAATAACCTTTGCTCTTGTTGTCTTCCAGCCCTTCAAGCGACGCGATAGCCTTGTCGATAAAGCGCTGGGACAAGCGATCAGCTTCCCGGAGCCCTTCCGAATCGCGAATGCGGTCCAGTATGGCGGGCAATTCGGACAAGGTCGTGCTGTCACCGTCCTTGAGACGTTCGAGCCATGGCACGATGCGGCTGCGAATGACTGGATCGCGCATGGCGCAAATAACCGGCAGCGTAATATTTCCTTGCTTCAAATCGCTCCCCGGAGGTTTCCCGATGACTTCCTCGGTTCCCGTCAAATCGAGAATATCGTCCCGAATCTGGAAAGCCATACCTACATTATACCCGAAAGCATACAGTTTCCGTACTGCCTGTTCAGGCGCGCCAGCCGCAATTGCACCAAGCTGGCACGAGATGGCGATGAGGAGCGCGGTTTTTCTGCGAATTCGCAGCAAATAATTGCGCACGGTCTGATCATGACGGTAAAAATACCGGATTTGCTCCATCTCGCCAATACACATCTGCACGATCGCATTGGACAGAATACGATGAATGCGCGGGTTTTCCAGCTCCGTCGCAACAGTCAACGCCTTGGCAAAGATGTAATCGCCGGTATACATTGCGATCCGGTTGTCCCACTTGGATTTGACCGTCAGCTGGCCCCGCCTCGTTTCCGCATCGTCGATGACATCGTCATGAACCAGCGTCGCCATATGGATCAGCTCGAGCGGCACCGCAACGCGGAGCAGACGTTCGAGATCATAGCTGCCGAAGCGGCCAGCCAGCAGGACAAACACCGGCCGCAGCCGTTTGCCGCCTGCTTTGAGCAGATGCTGTGCGGTTTGGTTCAACAGCACATGGTCGGACTGTACGACGCGCTCCAATTGCTTCTCGATATAATCCATATCTTTTTTGAAATGAACATAGATTTGCAGCAGCTTCATTCGTTCACCTGCGTCATCCAAGATTGTGGTGCGGCTGGCCATTCTACCAGATCAACCTGCTTGTTCAGCAGTCCCATATCACGAGCAAGTCTGAAATAGAGCGATAACCCTTGCTTCTCCGCATCCCCTAACGAGTATCGAAGACCGCTGAAGTATTCCCTCCAGAACGCCTCCGTCCCCCCGATCTCGCGTCTTGCGCGGTCCAGGAGCGGCTTCGGCAATGCAGTTCCAAGCCTTTTGCTGCGCTGCAGCTCATCAACAACCTCCGTCGTTACGGACGGTAGCCGCGTTGCCGTATCTCTGCGAACCGCCCACACGGCATACGTCATCCCGTACCCGGTAAATTTCTTCCATTGTTCCCCAAGATCCATCACCCTATACTGCGGATACTGCCACCTCGCGCGTATCGCATCGTCCCCGATCAGCAGCGCAGCATCGGCCTGCTCCATCATCCGCGGCAAATCCGGCTTGCTTGGCCAATAGTCCGGCTGTATTTCATAAAATTTCCCGAGTATCATTTTGAGCAAATTGACCGAGGTTGCAGAAGCCGTCGTAAGCGCAATTCGTTTGCCATCCAAGGACGAAATCGGCTCCCGATGAAACAGGAGAATCGAGCGAACCGACCC
>JBEPYM010000152.1:0-8514 GCA_041641375.1 Paenibacillus sp. | reverse complement strand
AAGGCGAATCACCGTACCATCGCTCGTCGGGGACATACCTAAATCCGACTTCATGATCGCTTTCTCTATTGCGGACATCGCCGACTTGTCCCAAGGCTGTATGATCAGCGTGCGCGGATCAGGAATCGTAATGGATGCAACTTGGTTAATCGGGGTTAGCGAACCGTAATATTCCACTTGAATTCGATCCAGCAAAGCAGGGTTGGCACGGCCTGCGCGAAGCGTCGACAAATCTCGCTTCAACGCGCCAAGCGCCTTCTCCATTCGTTCTTCCGCATTCTTCTTAATGGCTTGTGGCATCGTTCAAACACTCCCTTGAATAAACGTTCCGATTTTCTCGCCTAACACAGCGCGCTTGATGTTGCCCTCCTCTGTAATGGAGAACACAATAAGCGGAATGTTGTTGTCCATACACAGCGAAGAGGCAGTCGAATCCATAACGCCGAGTCCCTTGTTCAACACTTCCATGAAGGTCAGCGTCTCATACTTCTCCGCATTCGCATCCTTGAACGGATCGGCTGAATAAACGCCGTCCACTTTATTCTTCGCCATCAATATGACTTCGGCCTCAATTTCAGCTGCACGAAGGGCAGCGGTCGTATCGGTCGAAAAATACGGATTGCCCGTTCCGCCGGCAAAAATGACGACTCGCCCCTTCTCCAGATGTCGAATCGCTCTTCGACGTATGTACGGCTCCGCAACCTGCTGCATATTGATCGAGGATTGTACGCGCGTTGGCACATCCATCTTCTCCAGGCTGCTCTGCAGCGCCAGTGCGTTCATGACCGTTGCCAGCATGCCCATATAATCGGCTGTAGAGCGCTCGATCCCCTTGGAGCTGCCGGAGATTCCTCTCCAGATGTTGCCGCCGCCAACGACGACTGCAACCTGCACACCCAGCTTCACAACCTCTCTAACCTGTTCGGCTACGGTTGTAATCATTCCGGCGTCGATTCCATAGCCCGCTTGTCCGGCGAGCGCCTCACCGCTAAGCTTCAGAATGACGCGTTTATATACAGGCTCGCTCACTGTCGGTCCCTCCGTTTCAAATCCCAGCATGTTGTGAAACGCTACAAAGAAAGGAACACAGTGTGTTCCTTTCGCAGCAATCAATTATTGTTTGTTCACTTGCGCCATTACTTCTTCGGCAAAGTTTTCTTGCTTCTTCTCAAGTCCTTCGCCCAGCTCGTAGCGAACGAAACGACGGATCGAGATGTTCTCGCCGATTGTCGCAATTTTCTCATTCAGCAGCTGTGTAATGGTTTTGTCTTGATCTTTCACGAACGGCTGCTCCATCAAGCAGTACTCTTCGTAAAACTTCTTCACACGGCCTTCCACCATTTTCTCGGCGATGTTCTCAGGTTTACCTTCGTTAATCGCCTGTGCTTTCAGAATTTGGCGCTCCTTCTCCAGCTCTTCCGCAGGCACTTCCTCGCGGCGAACATAACGCGGGCTAGCAGCTGCGATTTGCATCGCGATATCGCGTGCGAACTCACGGAACTGTGCGTTCTTCGCAACGAAGTCAGTCTCACTGTTGATTTCAACCAGCACGCCGATCTTGCCGCCAGCATGAATATAGGACTCTACTGTACCTTCTGTTGCAATACGGTCCGCTTTCTTCGCAGCAGCCGACAATCCCTTCTCGCGAAGAATTTCACCCGCTCGTTGAACGTCGCCGTTCGCTTCTTCAAGTGCCTTCTTGCAATCGAGCATACCTGCTCCTGTTTTCTCGCGAAGCTCCTTAACCAAAGCTGCACTAATTGCTGACATGGATATGTATCCTCCTCTTATTTGGGCTGTTGCCTGTTTGCTCCAAAAAAAGGGTAGGGTTCGGTTATGTAACCTTCTCCTACCCTTATGGTTCAAAGCACTTTATAATCAGCTTACGCTGTTGTTTGCTCGCCTTGATGCGCCTCAATTACGGCGTCGGCCATCTTCGCTGTCAACAGCTTAACGGCACGAATCGCATCGTCGTTACCTGGAATCACATAATCGATCTCGTCCGGATCGCAGTTCGTATCGACAATGCCGACAATCGGGATGCCCAGCTTGCGAGCTTCCGCTACTGCAATGCGCTCTTTGCGCGGGTCGATAATGAACAGCGCGTTAGGAAGCTTACGCATATTCTTGATGCCGCCGAGGAATTTCTCGAGACGATCCTGCTCCTTGCGAAGCAAAATAACCTCTTTCTTTGGAAGCAGTTCAAATGTGCCATCCTCTTCCATACGCTTCAGCTGGTGCAGGCGATCAATACGCTTCTGAATCGTCGAGAAGTTAGTCAGCGTTCCGCCCAGCCAACGCTGGTTGATGAAGTACATGCCGCAACGCTCAGCTTCTTCCGCAACGGAATCTTGCGCTTGCTTCTTCGTTCCGACAAACAGAATCGTGCCGCCTTCTCCAGCCAGGGAGCGAACAAAATTATACGCTTCCTCAACCTTCTTGACCGTCTTCTGCAAATCAATAATGTAAATCCCGTTTCTTTCAGTGAAGATGTATCGATCCATCTTTGGGTTCCAGCGACGAGTCTGATGACCGAAGTGTACCCCAGCTTCGAGAAGCTGTTTCATGGAAATAACTGCCATCTCCACACACCTCCTTCAAGTGGTTTATTTTAGTGTCCTCCGCAGCTTTCATCTGAGGGCAAGACTTTCGAGGTTATTCCTCGAAAGCACCGCTTGCCGACATTCAGCGGCGTGCGTGATCACAACCGTCAACTACTATACCATAACAGCGTATGCAGATGCAACTTTCTGAACGATGAAAGTCAGGGTCTTGGCGTGGTAATCTTGGCAATGATGTCATCTAAAGCAGGTTTTCCCTCAAACACATATGTGCCGACCTGCAGCTTATTGGTTAGTCCACGCTTTGATAGCTCGTCGATCAACACGGTACGGTCGGAGATCAATCCCGCTTGCACCAGAGCTGTCGCAATTGTAGCAGCATCGGCCTGCTGGGTGACGATCAGCACCGTTCTCCCCGGCTGCTGCCCTCCCGCTTTACGAAGCGCTTCTTCGGCAGCGCTCCGCTTGGCTGATTCCAGATCTTCCGGCGTTATTCGCTTCTCGTCTTTGCGAACAAGCTCGTAGCCTGCCTCCTTAGCCTCTCGCTGAAGGTCTGTTATTGCAGGTGTCTTGCCTGAATCGGCAGGTCCAAGTCGCGCCGGATCGGAGGCTTTCCCTGCAACCATCAGCAACTGCATCACCAGCGTAGCTCCGATTATACCCCAGCCTAGTCCATACAGAAAAAACTTCCTGTTACGCATCCGAAGCTTCCTCCCGCCTGGCCAATCCGATAATAAGCTGGACCTCGCCCTTGTTCATATGAAGCTTGCGGGCAATCGCCTCAATCGATTTGCCGCTCTCATAAAGCTCAAACAGCTCGCGGTATCGATCTTTCATGGAAGGCTTCCGCCATGTATCTTCAGGCTCCTCTTTCACTTCAGGCGAAGGCTTGTCCATATCTTGGACGTGAAGTGGTGGCTCAACACTTGATTGCGTCGATTGGGTATAGGCTCCCGGAATCATACTCTCGCGGATTGCCTCGATCTGCCGCTTCAGCTGCAGCAATTCTCCTTCCGACAGCTCCAGCTTGTTCAGCTTATGCTCGAGCTTGGACACTTCGGAAGCGTGAACTCGCTTCATATCGGCGATAACATTCATCAGCTCTTTATTTTCCTCTTCTATTTCAGCGGCAAAAGCCTCCATCGTCTGCTCGAGCTCCAGCGTGTTAAGCGGCGCTGAGTCAGCAGCGGATGCAGGCTTTAAGGGCAACATATATCCATAGAGGAGAATGACTCCTCCTAGTAAGCATAACACTTGCCATGGCTCCACGCAGCGTATCACCCTTCTTTGAAAATCAAAGTTTCATATCGATATGATGCCCTTTAAACGGATGAGCACGGGCTGAAGCCGTATGCTCTTCCTTCTCTTCCGAAGGAAGGCTTGAGCGAACAGAACGCGACTTACTCCGCTTCTTTCCGGAATGCGGGGGAGCACTGTCATCCTTCTGAATGGCGACAGGAGGCGTTTCTTCGACCTTGGAGCTCTTTCGGCGAAGCTCCTCCGCTTTACGCAGCGCTTCTTGCCCCAGGGCAGTCTGATCCAGCATTGCCTTCTGCTGCATCTGGCTTTGCAGGATCGCGGCTTCCGCCATTCTTGGGATGGCAACCTGCAGCTCGACGAATTTGTAACTCATCGTACTCCCTCCTCTCGGATTCAGGCGCTAAAACGTCGATACCAGTGTAATTTCACCGTCATGCATCTGGAAAGAAACCCGTGTCGTCGGATCTTTGATGAAGCGGGTATAACGCCCAATTACGATTTTGGCTCCGGAATAGATGGTACCAATCACGTCTACCCTTGCCCGATCGACATCCTCCAAAGATTTCTCAATTTCTAGTATACGCTCTTTAAGCGCAATTTGCTCTTCGTTCGACGCTTTTCTCGTGTGAGCGAGACGAACTCGCATCGCCATCTTCTCACCGGACAGCTGTCCGGCGGAAGCAAGCTGATCTAGCATCTGCAGCGCCTGATCGGTTTTTAGCAAGTTTTCATTAAGTCCACGAAGCTGCTGCCGCAGCTCTGTCATTTCATTGCGCAGCTCCGGTCGTACGCCAACCTCAATCGCGGTCGCGGTGGACATCGTATTCCCGATCGTCCGAGCGACAACACGCTCACCGGCCTGAATGACACCCCCGACAATGAGTCCCTTGGCGCCTTTACAGATGACGGCTTTACCGGCTTTCACCCGAGAATGCATGATGCTTTGCGACACAATGATTTCCTCGCCCGCCTCCGCGATGCCTTCAAGAATAAACGAGGTTTTCAGTGTTGTACCCGCTTTCACAAAGCCCTTATGATTGGCAATAATTCCGGCGGAAACTTCGATCGATCCCCCAGCCTCCAATTCAGCGCCTTCGACATTGCCGAAAATTCGAATGTCGCCTGCTGCTTTTACCTTGAAGCCGGTAAGCACATTGCCTCTCACGATTACGGTCCCGACAAAATCGATGTTCCCGATATTAAAGTCAACATCACCGTTCACTTCGTAGATGGGGAACACATTCATTTTGTCCCGGTCCGTTTTCGTTACAAGTCCGTCAATTGTGGCATATAGTCGAATTCGTTCCGCATCTGCAACCACATTTTTGCCGATCTTGAAATAAACATCCTTGCCATCTCGTGCCGTTAATTCATCGCCGGTAACCGACATCCCGGGTGTACCCTTGGTGGCAAGACGTCTTTCTGCGATCATCTCGCCTTTCTTCACATTTTTCAGCTTGATGATCTCCCGATAATCGATCTTGCCGTCTTCTGCTTCCGACGGTGTGCGGTCTTTCTCATCCCAATCGTGAAACTGAATGATCTTGCCATCCTCACCGTGCTTGGGAGGCGTACCGCTTGCAACAATTGTATTCTGAGAATAATACTTGGCAGGGCTAGCCGCGATAAGCTGCAGTTGCTCCCGGTTAATACCAGAAACAACGCCGTAGCTCCTTAATCCTTCTTCAAGCTCGCTTGCCTCACAAGCAAAGGACTCTTCATGCTTCGTAAATTGAATGGAAGCCGTCAGCTTATCCTCGGAAATAAATACAACGAAATGCTCTTCGAGTGGGTACTGGGATGCCGTGCTCATGGCTTTTCTCCTTTCGCCTACGCTGCGGTGGTTGCTTAATCATGCATAAGCTGGTTTTTGTGCCTGCCTAACGTTCCCTTCAGCCTCAGAATCGCCTTGGAATGCAGTTGCGAAATACGTGAAGGAGATAAATTCATCACTTCCGCAATTTCACTCAGCGATAGTTCCTCATAATAAAAGAGCGAGACGACGGTTCTTTCCTTCTCTGTCAACCGCTCGATCGCTTGCGCGAGCGATTCCTTCAGGAAGAGCTGATTCACCTTGCGTTCGGGACTTTCAGATTTATCATCCACCAAAGTGGAGAGTCTCGTCTCTGACTCCTCTTCCCGGATCGGATCCTCAAGCGAACAGATCGTCGTAACGGCGATTTCCTGAAGCATACCGGCGAACTCCTTCTCCGATATATTCAAATATTGACTGATTTCCAAATCAGTTACTGTGCGCAGGTAATGCTGTTCCAACTTCTGATAGGCATCCTCAATCTTCTTTGCCTTCTCGCGAACAGATCTTGGCACCCAGTCTCCTTGACGCAAGCCGTCAATGATGGCACCTCGTATACGCCAGGAAGCATACGTTTCGAATTGAAGCCCGCGGTCAAGATCGAATTTCTCAACCGCATCTATCAAACCCATTATACCATAACTGGAGAGATCATCCTTGGAAACATTCTTGGGCAAACCGATCGCAAGCCTAGAGGACACGTAATCAACAAGCGGCAAATACCGTTCGATGAGCATCTTGCGAGCTTCGGCATCGCCTTCTTCTTTCCATCTTTTCCACATTTCATCGGACTGCGTGCGCGAAAGCTTCTGAAGAGTCATCGAATCACCACCTTAGTCCTTTGAGAGTGTGTGACGAATAGCCCGGGCCAGTTCCTCGGGATCCGACTGTTGATCCGTCCGAAACAATCGGGTCGGTTCCAGCGGTACGAAATCGTCCTCGGATGATGACCGTGAAGCTTGTTCCCCTGAAGGTGCGAATCCTAGCATCTGATTCAAATCCGGATCGTCCGGAGGCGTCACCAGGTCGATGTTGTTTCCTTTCATCCGATCCTCCGATTCCGGGGCCCCCAAGGATGCTGAAGGCGCGTCGGCCAACAGGATGCCGCAGGCAAATCGAATCAGGAAGAAGGCAAGAAACAGCACCGCAAATCCGTATATACTTCTCAACAGAGAAACGAGAAACGGATTGCTGGAAACCGAGGTGAGGAATATGAGAGCAAACCCCATACATCCGGCCCATACGTTCCATCTTATTGTTCCTGCCATGCTCAAATCTCCTTCGTCCCCTGCTGAACGCTCCGAATAAGCATAATCCCGGTTTCGCAGTGCAGCTCGATCGTCCTGCCGTAGCTGCCGCCCGTATCTTCAGCTCGAAGCGGAATGTTGTACTTCTTTAGCATTTCCTTGCACGATTCCACATTGCGAGGGCCGATCCTCATCGTGTCGCTCGCCGCCGAGAATGCGAACATTTGTGCGCCACCGGCCATCTTCGCTTCCATTCGAGATACCACGGCTCCAAGCTGCGTCATTCTTCGAATCAGTTCTGGTACAGCGGTATCTGCATACTTGGCGATGTTCAGTGAACCCTCTTTCGCGATTTCGGAGCTCGGCAGCATCACATGGGCCATGCCGGCGAGCTTGACTTTGGGGTCATATAGGGTCAGTCCGACACAGGAACCAAGTCCGGTCGTTTTGAGAATACCGCTCTGGGCAGCGACATTGAGATCGGCCATGCCAACTTTGGTCATAATATCGTCGATCATCATTCGTTTACCGGCACTCCCAGTGCTCGAAAAATCTTGTCAAAGGAATCGGGATCGGGTATGAAGAAGAAATGTCCCTCTACTTTATCGTCCCCGTCAAAAAACATTGTATCAATCAATAATGCCTGGTCGCCCATATGCCCAAATTGGTATAGACCGAAGCTTAAAATTGCACCTGCCATGTCGATCGCCAGCGAAGGTACAGTAGGAGCCATGGACAAGTTCGTAAAATCGGCAAGCGAGGACAAATAAGAGCCGGCCAAAATATTGCCAACTTCGGCAAGTGCGGATAGCTCCATTTCCGAATAATCCCCATCTGCCGCTATCGTAATGCCGGCCATGGATTTCAGAAGCAACTTGGCAGATTCGGGCGATATGAGAAAAAACATATTGCCTGGCGTCTCGCCTTCTACTCGCAGGAAGATCGCAATGACGACCGTCTCCGGTCCTCCGACACTGTCTGCAATGGATTCAAATGGGATCAAACTGACTTTGGGAACTCGCATATCCACCTGACGATCGAGCATCACTGCCAAGGCGGTTGCCGCATGACCGGCACCGATGTTTCCTACCTCTTTCAGAACGTCAAGCTGATAATCGGCGAAAGGATGAAAGCCATTCACTTGGATTACTCCTCAATCTCGATAAGTTGGGAAATCTCCGTCTTGTTCAGAACCTCTTCCAAATTAAGAAGCACGAGCAACCGGTTTTCGCCAATTTTGGCGACGCCGCGCAAATATTTGGCGCGAATTCCACCGACAATTTCCGGCGGATCGCTGATAGCATCTGAATCCAGGTCAATCACATCATTAGCCGCATCTACGATAAATCCTACCTCCATGTCCTTGATTGCGACGATGACAATTCTTGTGTTGTCCGTTGGCTCGCTCTCTGGAAGCTGGAAACGTCCTGCCAGATGAATGACGGGAACGACTACGCCACGCAAATTCATAACTCCCTTGACAAAACCGGGTGTACGTGGGACGCGTGTGATCGGCTGCATCCGTTCAATCGTCTTTACTTGCTCCACATCGATGCCGTATTCTTCATTAGCCAAGGTAAACACGATGATTTTCATTTCCGTACCCATGTCCATACCTCCAATGTGAATGTAC
>JBEPYM010000151.1:0-8575 GCA_041641375.1 Paenibacillus sp. | reverse complement strand
GGAGCTGCGCGATTATTTGCGAATTCTGACCCGTGAGGAAGGACTGACGGTCATCGTTTCCAGCCATCTGCTGTCGGAGATGGAGCTGATGTGCGACCGGATCGCGATCCTGCAGCGGGGCAAGCTTATCGATGTCAAGACGATGCAGGAGCTCATGGAATCAACGTCCGCCAAGGCGCAAACGTACCACATCGAAGCTGTTCCCGCCGATCAAGCGATTGCAGTCGCCTTGCGTATAGAGGGCATTACCGAGGTTAAGGCGTTGCCGGACGGGTTTGAGATGGTCGCCGGACGAGAAGCAATTCCCGATATGCTAGCCGAACTGTCGCGTATGAATATTCGCGTATATGGAATTCAGGGGCAGCGGCTGACGCTCGAAGAACGCTTCCTCGAGATGACGGGAGGCGAAAAGATTGGGTAATTTGCTGTTGAACGAGAACATGAAGCTGTACCGGCGTGCACGTACTTGGGTCATGCTGGCTTTTATGGTTGCGGCTGTTTGCTTCGGCAGCCTGATGGAATGGCATGAGAATGATTTGAAAAAGCATGACGGCTCGTGGCGAGAGTATACCGAGTATCAGAAGCAGATTTATACGGAGCTGGCGAATCGTCAGAAGGTGAGCGAAGAGAATAAAGCGTACTTCGAAAAGCAGGTCGCTGTTTATGATTACCACCTGGAGCACAATATTCCGCCTGAGGAAGGAACGATGTGGGACGCAGTCAACAGCTCCGCCGAACTGATCATACTCATTACCATTCTCACTGTAATTGTAGCGGGAGACAGTCTGGCCGGTGAATTCTCCGGTGGAACCATCAAGCTGCTGCTCATCCGGCCTGCAAGCAGATTGAGCATCCTGATTGCCAAATATCTCTCTATGATGATGTTCGGACTTCTGCTGCTCGTCATTTTGTTTGCTGTATCCATTATGGTGAACGGGCTTCTTTACGGGTTTGGGCAGCTTGACCTGCCGCTGGTCACCACGGACGCCACTGGACAGGTTGTGGAGAAAAATATGGTCGCCAATCTGTGGAAGACTTATATGTTTAACGGCATTTCCACCATTATGCTCGTCACGATGGCCCTTATGATATCGGCTGCGTTTCGCAGCAGCACGATGGCAATCGGCATCTCCCTCTCTTTGTTGTTTGCCGGGGTGATCCTGACTGAGCTGCTTCATCCTTTTGCGTGGAGTAAATATATGCTGTTCGCCAACATGGATTTGACGCAGTATCTTTCCGGGGCACCTTACCAGGATGGGATGACGCTGTCGTTCTCCATCGCGGTGTTGATGGTCCATTTTCTCCTGTTTAATCTCGTCACCTGGCTGTCGTTCACACGCCGGGATGTTACAGCCTGAACCAAGCTATGGCGGGCCGCCGACCGATTCTGGTCGGCGGCCTTCTTGTGAGTATCCTCTTCTTGGCGCAGTCGTGTTGTGTCGATTCGTGGTACAATAGAAGGAATGAAGGAGGGAGGCGTTCGAATGAGGAGTACGAGAAGGATTCATATGATCGTTGCGTCCACCGCCCTGCTCCTGTTCCTGTCCGCTCCCGCCGCTGCGAACGCCAATCTCGTTGACCGCGTCAAGGAATGGGTGCAGCTCCCGGCCGAAGTGAACGGAATGAAGCAGCAGGTGGATGATGCGGTTCGCAGGTCGGAAGAGGCATCACGCGAGCTGCGGGCTCTGGCGGAAGAGAATCGCCAGCTTCAGATGACGAATGCCGCCCTGCGCGATCGGCTGGACGCCGCGGAACGGGAGCTTGCCCGCAAGGAGTCTTCGGCGCGGCGCTGGACCCATATGGCGATCGCGGCAAGCGTACTCGCCATCGGATATGTCGCGGCTTCGCGGCTGATGCGGCTTGCGGTGTGGCGGAGGCAGAAGGAGTCGGAGCACGCATGAGGATGGATGGAATGGGGCCACACGCCGCTTCCATGATCCGGATTTCCTTGTCGGAGGGAGAAGCCATCCATGTGCTGAAGCAGCGCCTGATCGCCGCCTTTCAGGGGAAATCCGGACAGCGTGAGGATCGATTGCTGAAGCTGGGCGAGATGTACCGGAAGCGCTCCTTCGTCGAGTCGGTCCTGCACGGGGAAAGCGATGTGTGGCTGGGCATTCCGGCAGGCTTCTTCTTCCAGGAGGTGCCGATATCCTTGAAGAACGAGCTGTTATTCGATACGCGCAACGTGCTGTATTACACACCGGGCATACGCATGCACAACAAGCTGCAAACTGTAAAACGCGCCCTGTTCACCCAAGACCTGATGCGAGTACGTTTCACCGGTGAGGGCTCCGTCGGCCTGCTTGGCTGCGGCGGTCCTCTTCGCTCCATCCAGCTCCGGACGGACAAGCCGCTTTATGCCGATATGCGCTGCCTTGTCGCTTATCCGGAATCCGCACGCATGCGGTTATCCGTATACGGCAACCCGCTTGCCAGCCAGTCGATGCCGTACCAATGGGAGATTTACGGAGAAGGCGTTGTGCTGCTTCAGCCCGGGCTGCCGGATGAAGCACTTCGCCGCACCATGGAGAGCGACTCGCTGCTCCGCCGCATCCTGCGGGAAGTGGTTCCTTTTGGCGGGATTTGGTTCCGTTAAATCAAAATCGGCCTACTTATTCAATCCCCAGCTCACGATGAGAAATCATGCTGGTAAGGAACATCTCCGATTCGTCAAGTAAACGGGTATTTGGGAGATACAGGTTCACAGCCCAGGTTCTTCTTTCCATTTCATTGCGAGAAGTATAAAGGTTAGTAGCAAAATGTTACCATCCATCTATAAAATGACCGAAAAAGCATCCATGAAGTAACATAATATAATGTTACCTCATTCAGGTTTTTCACAGGATGTATCCGCTTACATCCTGATCTAGGTAGCAAATTGCTACCTCATCCTTGATAATCTCCACCTTTGGAGGATGTTTGGTAGCATTTTGCTCCCATAGCAGGATCCCGCATCGATTTGGTTACTTGGTATAGCGCCAGCCAGAATGGAATCCTTCCCTCCCAAAAACTTATAAATTCTGGCGTCTAAAAACAAAAGCTTGGCCAATGCGTTCCTGCGAACGCTTGGGCCAAGCTCCTTATCGTGCTGCCTTATAGATTGAAGACGATGATCCGCTCTTCCGTCATCTCGTGGATCGCGTATTTCGGGCCTTCCTTGCCCCAGCCGCTTTCCTTGACGCCGCCGTAAGGCATAAGGTCGGCGCGGAATTGCGAGGCGTCATTGATGAGCACGCCGCCGACGTGGATTTCGCGCGCCGCCTTGAAGGCGGTATTGAGATTGGTCGTAAACACGCCGGCCTGAAGGCCGTAGCGCGACAGGTTGATGCGGCGGATGCAGTCGTCGAGGTCGCTGTACGAGGTAATGCCGACTACCGGCGCGAACAGCTCTTCGCAGGTTACCTTCATCGTGTCGGTTACGTTCGACAATACGGTCGGCACAAATTTCGCGCCATCTCGTTCGCCGCCGCATTCGAGCACGGCTCCCGCTTCGACCGCCTCGCGCACCCAAGCCTCCGCACGCGCTGCTTCCTTCTCGGAGATCATCGGGCCGATGTCGGTGGCCGGATCATAGGGATCGCCCATACGCAGCTTGCGCGTCTCTTCGACGAAGCGGCGCACGAATTCCTCGCGAACGTCCTCATGGACGTAGATACGCTGGACGGAGATGCAGACCTGACCGGCGTTGGCGAAGCTTTTGCCGACGGTCATTCGCACCGCAAGGTCCAGATCGGCGTCCTTATGGACGACGACGGCGGAATTGCTGCCCAGCTCAAGCAGCACCTTGCGAAGGCCGGTATCCTGCTTCAGCTTATTGCCGATCCCCGGACTGCCGGTGAAGGTGTAGAGGTTGATGCGCTCGTCCTTGGCGAGCCATTCGCCGACCGTGCTGCCGGAGCCGACGACGAGGTTGAGCCATCCGGCAGGCAGCCCGGCTTCCTCAAGCAGCTCGGCGAGCTTCACCGCGATGACCGGCGTAACGCTGGCCGGCTTCAGCACGACGGTGTTGCCCGCCGCCAGCGCCGGTGCGACTTTGTGCGCGACCAGGTTCAGCGGCACGTTGAACGGCGCAATCGCGCATACAACGCCTACCGGCACGCGCAGCGTGAAGGCCAGCCGGTTCTCGGCGCCGGGCGCCGCTTCAACAGGGATGCCTTCGCCGGTGATGCGCTTCGCTTCTTCCGCGGCGATTTCCACGGTTTGCGCCGCGCGCTCCACTTCCACGAGCGCTTCCTTCATCGTCTTGCCGACTTCGCCCGCCAGAATGTGCGCCAGCTCCTGCTTATCCCGCAGCATTAGCTCGCTCGTACGGCGCAGGATGGTGAAGCGCTCGTACGGGCTCAGCTTGACGGTTTCGAACGCATGCTTCGCCGCAGCGACCGCCCGGTCCACCTCGGTCCGACCGGCAACGGCTACCGTCGCCAGCACGCGGCCCGAATATTTTTCGTAAACGTCCAGCTTTTCCGCCGTATCCGTCCATTCGCCGCCGATCAACAATCGATAATGCTTCGTCATGGCTTTTCTCCAGCTCCTTTTGGCTCTGTTTCGTATCCCTTACGCCCGTCCTGCGCTGCCGAACAGACGAATTTTCTCGACGACGACCGCCTTCATCTTTTTCGCACCCTCACGTCCGAGCGGGTACACGTCATGCTGCTTGCCGAACGTCTCCAGCGCTTCGCGTACGCCATCGGTATAGGCTGCGCGCAGCTCCGTGTCGACGTTAATTTTGCGAATGCCGTTCGCGACCGCAAGCCGAATTTGATCGTCCGGTATGCCCGAGCCGCCATGCAGTACAACCGGAATGCCGATCGCATCATAGATGGTGCGGAGCCGCTCAATATCCAGCTTCGGCGCCTGCTTGTACAGCCCGTGTGCCGAACCGATGGCGACCGCCAGCGAATCGACGCGAGTCTGCGCAACGAAATCGATCGCTTCCTGCGGGTCCGTGTAGAACGCATCCTTCTCATCGACGCTCAGGTCGTCCTCGACACCGGCGATTTTGCCGAGCTCCGCTTCGACCGATACGCCCACCGCCCGAGCCGCCCTTACCACCGCTTGCGTTTCGGCGATATTCACCGCCAGCGGATGATGGGAGCCGTCGTACATGACCGACGTGCAGCCTGCTTGAATCGCTTCGATCGCCTGCTCATAGCTTTTGCCGTGGTCCAGGTGGATGGCGACCGGCACGGACACCCGCTCTCCATAGAAGCGAATCGCTTCCACCAGCGCCGCAAATCCGCAGTACCGAATGGCTCGCTGCCCAATCTGAATCAATACGGGGGAACGCTCCTCCTCGGCCGCCTCCAGAATCCCTTGAATCATCTCCGCATTATGCGCACTGAACGCACCGATCGCATAGCCGCCAAGATCCGCATCCTTCATTAACTCCGCTGCCGAAACCTTTTTCATCTCTCCCATTCCTCCTGTTCCCGTACGCCCGCTCCTGCTATCCGCGAACGCGCCGGGATTGATACACGCATTTATCTCTGCAAGTGAACCCGGTATGTGTAGCGGTCCGAACGATAATCGGTCCGCGTAAACTCGATCGGCTGGCCGCTGTCCGCATAAGACAGCCGCTCCATTCGAAGCAGCGGATCGCGCTCGGCGATGCCGAGCATGAGTGCGTCGCGTTTACCGGCCGCCCGTGCGCTGATGCCTTCGTCGGCGTCGCGAAGCCGAATGCCGTGACGCTCCAGCACTTCGTAGAACGCAACCTCTTCGAGATCTTCCCCGTCGAATAAACGCCCGATCTCCAGCGGCCAGTACGTGCGCTCAATGGCGACAGGCGTCCCGTCGGCGAGCCGAATCCGCTTAATATACAGCACCATGCCGTCCGCGCCTTGCAGCAGCTTCTCCTTCACAGTGCCGCTGGCCGGCTCCGTGCGAGCCTCAACCAGCTTCGCGCCAGGCAAGATCCCCTTGCGGGCCATCTCTTCGGTGAAGCCGGTCAGCTTGCCAAGCCGTTCCTCCATGCGAGGCTGGCAGACAAGCGTGCCTTTTCCCTGCTTTTTCTCCAGCTTGCCCTCCTGAACTAACGCAACAACTGCCTGCCGTACCGTCGTCCGGCTGACGCCGTACAGATCGATCAGCTCCTGCTCAGTCGGGATCAGCACTCCCGGCGACCATTCGCCGGATGCCAGCTTATGATCGAAAATTTCCTTCAGCTGATGATATAGCGGGATCGGTAGCTTCGAGTTTAACATGGTGCTCGCTCCCCCTCTGGACATTCATCCGATTTGTTCAAACAGGATGCGGTATGGCGCACCGCTTCCCATAAACGGCTGCAGCCACTCGCGATATGCATCCATTCCTCCGTCGGCCAGGTATGCCGGATCGAGCGCCCGCTCAATACCTGCCACCCGCTCCAGCGGCACCTGCCCAAGCTCCCAGCGGTATGGACGATCGCCGGTTCGCCGTATACATACCATCACGCCGGTCACTCCATCCGCCAGCAGCCGCGCTGCATGTTGCCCTACCGCCTCTGCTTCCTCCCGATCGGTGTCGGACACGAGGAATGAAGCGCAGCGCTGCAGAATGCCGAGATTTTCGTAACGGCATGCAAGCCCCAGCTCCGCGCCAATCGTCGATGCCAGATACGAGCCTACCCCGCCGAGCGCCTTGCCGCCTTGTCCGTTCACCTTGCCGTTCATGATGCCGCTTGCTGCAATGGGTTCGCCCCGCTCATCCTTGAGCCCCTCGCTTACCACCACGATGCAGTAGCCGATCTCGCGCTGTACATCCGCTACCCGGCGCAGCATCTCCTCCATGCGGAATGCCTGCTCCGGCACATAGAGCGCATGCGGCGCATCGTCGGAACGCTCGCGAAAGTAAGCGGCGGCGGCGGTCAGCCAGCCGACATTGCGGCCCATCGTCTCGATGACGCGCACCTGCTCGAAGTTCCGCATCGATGACAGGTCCGCGGCCAAATCCCGCACGGCGTGAGCGACGAAACGCGCTGCGCTCGGGAAGCCTGGCGTATGATCCGTCTCCATAATGTCATTGTCGACCGTCTTCGGGATGCCGACGACATGCAGCTCGTAGCCCATCTCAAGCGCTTTCCGATAAATCCGGCTGCATGCCCACATCGTGCCGTTGCCGCCGATCAGCGATACATACCGGATATCGTGCGCCATCAGATGGCGAACGCACTGCTCGACATCGGCTTCCGTCAGCGCCTTGCGTCCGGCCTCCAGTGCCGCGCCAGGCATACTGCGCAGCCAATCGGTGCGGCTGCCTGCGGCAAGCCGGACGAACCTGCCCTCCGCGAAGCCGGACATGCCGCCCTGAATGCCGTAGACGACCGGCTCGGAGCCGTGCTGCCCCAGCTCCCGAAGGAAGCCGTGCAGGCTGGAATTGATGACGGCGGTCGGTCCGCCGACCTGCGCGATCGCTACCGCACCGGCGAGCGCTCTCTTGCCAGCTCTCTCCTTCATGTTGTCCTCACGTCCTTCACAGGAGCACCGGATGCACGTCCAGCCACTCGCACAGCATTCCGATTTCTTCCGTAATATCTTGATAGATGATCGAATAATGAGGCTCAAAGCCATGCTGCATCAGCTGCTTCAGCAGCGGACGAACCGGCTGTCCGAAGCCGACCTCGACGCTTGTGCCCCAGAATGCCTGCGGCTCATCAAGCGCTTCGCCCCGCATCGACAGCATCCGGTATTCGCCCGGCCGCAGCGGATCCGGTCCGAGCCGGTTGATCGTCACGCCGCCGGCCTTCAGGCCGAATTCCAGCGTAAAGCCGAGCTTCCGGTTCGGGTGCACGCCTGCAGCCGCCCCGGTATCCGGACGCGCCAGCGAGAACGCGCCGGCGCCGCAGTGCCAGAACACACCGGAGTTTTTCGATTCGTCGATATGCACGAGGTCGCCCAGATATGGAGCGCTTGCCGCCAATCGATGCTGAATGTACATCGTAATGACGCCATGAATATCGGCCTCGCAGGAAGCCATAATACCGGATTCAATAAAGCTGGATACGGTCGAGCATGCCGCCGCCCCATAATCGTTGAAAAATTCCGGCCAGCAGCGCACCGCCACCATCCCGATGCCCCGTTCCTTAACCTCGCGAAGCAGTGCCGCCTGCATGCGGGCGAATTTGCCGAGTCCGAGCTCCGTCGTTCCATCCAGCCCGCGCACCTTGCCCTCCAGCTCGCGCAGCGCCGCGGCGACCTCTTCGTCGCCGATCGTTTCCGCCTTCGCGAACGTCTCCTTCAGATCGAGCTCGACGATCTCCGGACCTACCTTGCGCAGCATATCCCGATCCGCACCCGAGAAGAAAAAGCCGTCGGGATGCTGCCCCAGCATACCGATTTTCAAGCTGCGCAAATCTCGCAGCACCTCGAGCACGCGCAGCTGGCGAGCCAGCTCCAGACCAAGCGCCTGCTCGTTCGGGTTGCCGAACAGGAAGGCGAATTTACGGCGGCGGGCGACGATCGAGTTGCTGAAGTTGTTGACGCCCGTCAGTGAATTGAGCGACAGCCGGGTACCCCCGACACGCGGCTCCCGAACGCCCCACAGCAGCAGCGGCGCATCCGTCGCATCCATGACCTCCATGATGAAGCGCGCGTCGACG
>JBEPYM010000150.1:0-8580 GCA_041641375.1 Paenibacillus sp. | reverse complement strand
GCGAAAGTGTCGTGTCGTGTCAGCGTTCATTCAAATCTACACTCCCGAAGAGTACATAATGGTATAGGGCGACACTGCTTCGTCCGTATCTAGAAAGACGCGTCCCCTCAAGGTCAACCAGCAATGGCCCTTCAAATCCCGGCGATCCTTGCTGACCCCGATATGGATCCGCAAATCCGTGACTCCGGCGCGAATCAGAAAATAATAGAACAACAAATTTTTCCGAAGGCAGTTGTTTCGGATCAGAAACAGCTTGCTTCTGGCAAAGCGGTCGATCAGCCTGATGCGGGCGGCCAGCTCCTTGTCGGTAAGCTTGACGCCGCTTGCGGACCGTCCAGCCTCGATCCTTGTTAAAATCCAAGGCAGCTTGCGGAAAGGCAAAACAGCGCATATCCACACGGACACCGCCGCGATCTGTATGGAAAGCCGGATGGCAGCGAGCAGTGGCAGTCGGTCAGAGCGGCTCATGCTTCGAATCGATCAGGCCTTCTTTGGCCATATCCTCCAGCAGCTCCAGCACATCGGTCTCCACCTGTTCGATCGGGGCATTGAATGTGCCGCTGACCTGACGTGCGATATCGGCTACGGTCAAGCTGCCGTCGCATAGCGACCACACCTCCGCACCGACCGGGTTCGTGCTGTAGTAGTAGCCATTCTCCAAATTTAACAGAATCGTATCCGGCGGCATCGTCTGATGAACGACATCCTTCGTGCGGAAGGGCCGGCTGTTTCGATGGATAGCAGTCATTCGGAATCTCCTCGCGATCATGCAGGTTATCCTTCTACTTTATCGGTTCGCCATTCCGGTTTCAACTCAAATTCAATCAAATCATTCATTGACCGCATGGGGATACTCCGCTATGATGGTACTAATTGCATACGTGCGTGGGGGCCTGCGGCAGCGGGCTGAGAGTACGGCTGTGCCGCCGTTGACCATTGGAACCTGTTGGGTCATGCCAGCGTAGGGAGAGCGTCGTGAACCGCACTTTGCTATGGGCAAGGTGTTTTTTTTGCATATCCTGGGACAAAAAGGACGTCAGAAAGGAGGCGGGCTTGCATGTCGTATTTGGAGTTTCGAGGGATTACGCACGGATACGACCAGTCCGCGCCTGTCCTGAACGGGCTGGATTTGCAGGTGCGTCAAGGCGAGTTTGTGACGCTGATCGGCCGCAGCGGCTGCGGGAAGACGACGCTGCTCAAGCTGGCCGCGGGGCTGCTCGAGGCGGAACAGGGCAGCGTGACGCTGCAGGGAGCACCGCCCGCAGCGTCGCGATCCGCCATCGGCGTCGTGTTCCAGGCGCCTACGCTGCTGGAGTGGGCGAGCGTGCTGGACAACGTGCTGCTGCCGATTGCGCTCCGCCGAAAGACGGCGGAGGCGGATCTCGATGCAGCGCGCCGCCTCCTTGCGCTGATGGGGCTCGCGGGCTTCGAAGGGAAGCGGCCCGGGTCGCTCTCCGGCGGCCAGCAGAGCCGGGTGGCGCTGGCTCGAGCGCTTGTGGCGGCACCGAGGCTGCTGCTGCTAGACGAGCCGTTCGCTGCGCTGGACGCGCTCACCCGCGAGTCGCTGCAGGAGGAGCTGCTGGCGCTATGCGAGAGCAAGGGAGTAACGGCGCTATTTATCACGCATGACATCGCCGAAGCGGTGTACCTGTCCGACCGCATCATCGTGCTGCGCCAAGGCGTCGCCGCCGCCGAGTTCACGGTGCCGCAGCAGGAGAAGCGGCAAGGGTACGAGCGCCGCTACAGCAGGGAGTTCAACCGGATTTGCCTCGACATCCGGCGGACGATGGAAGGAGCGTGCGGCGATGAAGCGGATCGGTAACGGGTGGGGGGCGCTTGCCCTGCTGATTGCGCTCGTGGCAGCCTGGGAAGGATGGGTGCGCATCAGCGGCGTATCGGAGCTTGTGCTGCCGGCTCCGTCGGTGGTGATGAAGGAGCTTGCCGCCGGGCTGTCATCCGGTTATTTCACCAAGCATATTGTGCAAACCTCCGTCGAGATCGGAGCGGGCCTGCTGCTCGGCGGCCTCTTCGGCTTGCTGCTCGGCATTGCGATGGGTGAATGGAGCGGACTGCGCCGGCTGCTGATGCCGTATGTGGTAGCTAGCCAGGCGGTCCCGAAGCTGGCGCTGGCGCCGCTTTTTATCATCTGGTTTGGCTTCGGCACAACGCCGAAAATCGTCATTACGGCGCTGATCTCGTTCTTTCCGCTGCTGGAAAGCACGATTACGGCCGTCCTGTTCGTCGATCCGCTGAAGCGCGACCTGTTCCGGGCGCTCGGCGCCTCGCGCCTGCAGACCTTGCTGCGGCTCAAGCTCCCAGCGGGACTGCCCGGCATCTTTGCCGGACTGCGGGTTGCGGCGGTGCTGGCGGTCGTCGGCGCGGTCGTCGGTGAATTTATCGGCGGCAGCCAGGGGCTCGGCGCACTGATTATCGCTTCGCAAAGCATGATGGATACACCGTTGATGTTTGCGGTGCTCCTGCTGTTGACGCTCCTCGGGATGATGCTGTATCAGGCGGTCATCTGGGTGGAACGAATCATTTTGAAGAAGAGGGGATAGAAAGATGAATTGGACAAAAGGATTTGCGGTTGCAGCTTTACTAGGAGGATTGCTGCTTGCGGCGGCATGCGGCGGCACGCAGCAGCAGAGCGGTGCGGGGAAGGCGCCGGAGAAGCTCAAGATGGCGAGCTGGAGCAAGCCGATTACGGAGCAGACGAACCTGTACCACGCGGAGGAGAAGGGCTGGTTCAAGGAGAAGGGTATTGATTTCGAATTTGTTCCGGGTGCGGGCGGCGGGGATGCGATCAAGAACATCCTGTCGGGGCAGGCGGATATTGCGTTTACGGATCCGGGGTCGCTGTATTTCGCGATGGACAAGGGCGAGAAGTTTAAAGTCATCTATAATATTTATCCGCAAAATGTGTTTAATATCGTGTCGTTGCAGGATAAAAATATTAAGGAGCCGAAGGACCTGAAGGGCAAAAAAATCGGCGTATACAGTCTGGCGAGCGGCACGCGGCACAATTTGCTGGTGGCGCTGAATCAGGCGGGCTTGACGGAGAAGGATGTCACGATCGTGGAGACGGGTGTGGCGAACTTTGCGCCGCTGATGCAGGGTCAGGTCGATGCGACCGCCGCTACTGATACGGGGCTATACGATGCGAAGCTGAAGGGGCTTGGCGATGTGAATGTGTTGGAAGTGAAGAACATCCTGAACGTGCCAGCCGATATTTTTGTGGTGACGGAGGAGACGTTCGCGAAGAAAAAGGATTTGCTCGTGCGTTTCCTGGAGGTGTACAAGCGCAGTGCGGAGTGGATGATCCAGAACCCGGATGCGGCGGCCGAGGTGGCGGTGGCGAAGGCGATCGACGGGAAGGAGAAGGAGCGCAACAAGGGAATTGTCAAGCTGCGCAACGCTTCGACGGTGTCGGCCGACACGGACAAGAACGGACTGGGGTGGCTCGATGCGGCGGTGCTGCAGCAAGGGGCGGATCTGTACAAGAAGCTTGGACTCGTGCAGCAGCAGCTGAATGTGAAGGACATCGTGACGAACGAGCTGGTTCCGGGTGTGAAAGGGAAAAAGTAAGGAGGAGTGCGGCATGAAGCCTGAATCGAGAGAGATAACGGAGCTGATTCTGGAGTATATCGACCGTTACCAGGATGCGGAACCGAGGGATGAGGAGGCGGAGCGGGCGTTCGAGGCTGCGATGCTGAAGGTGTTTGCCTATCAGTTCAACCACCAGTCCGCTTACCGAAAATATTGCCAGGCGCGGCGGCGTACGCCGCTGAATGTTCGGAGATGGCAGGACATCCCCCCGATCCCGATTCAGGCGTTCAAGGAGCTGACGCTCGCCTGCGAGCCGCCGGAAGAGGCGGAGGCGGTGTTTATGACGAGCGGCACAACGAATGTGGAGAAGCGCGGGCGGAACTATCATCCGACGCTTGCGGTATGGAACGCTTCGATGGCGCCGCCCTTCCGTCAGTATGTGCTGCGGGATTGGCCGGCAGGACAACGCATTCGGATGCTCGTGCTGTCCCCTGCCGCCGATGTGAACGTCAACTCGTCGCTGTCCCGGTATTTGTCCCGGGCGGTGGAGCTATACGGGACGGAGGACAGCCTGCTGCTGTTCAAGCCGGGGAGCGGGCTCGACATGGGGGAGGTAGCGGATGCGCTGGCGGACGCCGAACGGCGGGGAGAGCCGGTGCTGCTGCTCGGCGCTACGTTCGCTTATGTGCATGTGCTGGATGCGCTGGCGGAACGGGGACTGATGTTCCAGCTGCCTGCGGGCAGCCGGATTCTCGATACGGGCGGACTGAAGGGACAAGCTCGCGAAGTGACGAACGACGAGCTGCTGGACGGCTTTCGGCTGCGGTTTGGCGTCGTGCGGGACGGCTGCATCAACATGTATGGCATGACGGAGCTGAGCTCGCAGCTGTATGACCGGTCGTTCGGCGGGACGAGCCTGGCGCTCGGAAAGCAAGGACCGCCGTGGATTCGCACGCTGGTGCTGGACTCGGATACGCTTGCCCCGCTGCCAGACTGTCGGACTGGAGTTCTTGCGCATTATGACTTGGCGAATTGGAACTCGTGCTGCGCGATTTTGACGGAGGATGTCGGGTATCGCGATGCGGCGGGAGGCGGATTGATTTTGCTTGGACGGATTCAAGGCTCCGAAGCCCGAGGCTGCTCGATTGCGGTCGATCAGCTGCTCCGGGGCGGTGGCCGGACGTGAGCGATGAGCGTGTCGTTCGCCGCGGGTATTGGCTGCCGGGAGGCGGCGAGCAAGCGGCGGTGAGGGAGGCGGAATACGTCGATCCTGTCGACGGCTCGCGGCTTGTGCTGCAGCTGCCCGAGCTGGCGCCGGAGCTGTTGTGCGGGCTGACGGAGCGGCTTCGGGAGCGGCAGCGGGAGTGGCTGGCGGAGCAGCCGGTGGGGCGCATTGTCGATTGGATTGACGCCGCCGCCGCCCGCTGGCTGGACCCAACTGACGAGCGTCGTCGTCTGGCGGAGCGGTGGGTGCCGGTCATTACCGGCTATGACGCGGAGACGGTGCGGCTGGAGCTGAAGCGGTTTATGCGGCTGTTCCGCAGGAAGGAGCTGCTGCGGTTCCTTGATGAGGAATTCGATGCGGCGGGAGTGCTGGACGGCTTTCGGCCGAGGAAGCACGGGGGCTGGAGCCGTGCGTTCGGACCGGAGCTGCTGTTTCAGGTGTACGCCGGCAATGTGCCGGGACTCCCTGTGTGGAGCCTGGTCATGGGGCTGCTGGTGAAGTCTGCGGCGATCGGTAAGACGTCTTCTGCCGAGCCGCTGCTGGCGGTGCTGTTCGCCGAGTCGCTCGCCGAGGTAGAGCCGAAGCTGGGCGAATGCATGGCCATTGTGCCGTGGAAGGGCGGCGATCGGCGTCTGGAGCGCCCGGTTATCGAGGCGGCCGATGCGACGATCGTCTACGGCTCGCAGCGAACGGTGGATGCCGTTCGCGAATTGATGCCGTCCGGGAAGCGGCTGGTCAGCTATGGCCACAAAATCAGCTTCGGCCTGATCGGACGCGAGGCTCTGACGCCGGACCGGTACGTGTCGCTTGTGCAGCGCGCGGCGGAAGATGCGGCGGTGTACGACCAGCAGGGTTGCCTGTCGCCGCACTGCCTCTATGTGGAGCGAGGCGGCATCGTGACGCCGCGGCAGTTTGCGCAATTGCTCGCCTCGGAGCTGGAGCGCTACGAGGTGAAGCGGCCGCGCGCCCGGCTGCTGCCGGAGGAGGCATCGGCGATCCGGGCGGTGCGGGACCGCTATGAGCTGGAGCAGCTTCGCGGGGAGCCGGTTGCATTGTACGCAAGCGGCGAAGGGACGGCGTGGACGGTCGTCTATCACGATCGTCCCGGCTTCGAGCCGTCGCCCTTGAACCGGACGGTGCATGTGTTCGGCTGCGAATCGCTGGAGCAGGCTGCCGGCTGCACAGCGGCGTATCGCGAGTATGTGCAGACAGCAGGTGTCGCTGTCGGTCCGGATCGCCTCGAGCCGCTGGCAACGGTGCTGGGGAGAAGCGGAGTGACGCGAATCTGCGCGATTGGTGAGATGGCGCATGTCGGGTCGGGCTGGCATCATGACGGGCGCTTTAATTTGCTCGACCTGGTGCGCTGGGTCGATGTCGATCGCAGTGCGGAGATCGATGCGGAACGATATGATCCGGACGTAGAATAGAGGTGCGGGTGGATGGATTTTGATGGGAAAATTGTCCTGGTTACAGGAGCGAGTCGAGGCATTGGCGCGGTAATCGGGAAGGCGTTCGGCGAGCGAGGCGCTATGGTTATCGTCAATTATAAGTCAAATCAAGCGGCGGCGGAGCATGTGGCGGAGTCGATTCGCCAGAGCGGCGGCGAAGCTGCAGCTCTGCAGGCGGATGTGACGGATGGCGACAGCGTGCGGCGCATGGTCGGACTTGTGCGCGATTCGTTCGGCGGCATCGACGTGGTGGTGAACAATGCGCTGCCGGCCTACAGCTTCAACCCGAAGCAGCGAAAAGCGGCGTGGGAGCTGGAGTGGTCCGATTACGAGCGGCAGCTTGCCGGCAGTCTGGGCGGAGCGTATCAGGTCTGCAGGGAAGTGGTTCCGCTTATGAAGGAGCGGGGCAGCGGACGAATCGTCAACATGGTCACCAATTTGATTGATTTTCCGGTTGTGCCTTATCACGACTACACGACCGCGAAATCCGCATTGCTGGGGTTCAGCCGCAATTTGGCGGCGGAGCTCGGGCGATTTGGGATCACGGTGAATTGCGTGGCGCCGGGGCTGACGGTACCGACCGACTCCAGCCGCGAGACGAAAGAGGACGTCAAGCAGGCGATTATCGCCATGACGCCGATGGGCAGGCTGGCTTCGCCGAAGGATATTTCCGGTGCGGTACTGTTTCTTTCCTCGGATTGGGCGGGTTTTATTACCGGTCAATGTATCCGGGTGGATGGCGGGCTTGTGATGGGGTGACGGGTGGCGGGTGGCGGCTGGATGTAACGGCGGTGTTGTGCGGATGCTGGTGTGTTTTGGTGTGACGGTGGCGCATTGTGCGGATGCTGGGTGTGATGGGATGTACCGGTGAAATGGTGTGGAAGCTGCTGTTTTTGGTGTATCGGTAGGCTTATGTGGAAGCTGCTTTGTAATGGTGTACCGGTGACATGGTGTGGATGCTGGTGTGTTGGGTTGTAACGTTGTCCTTGTGCGGATTCTCTTTTGTTGGGATGGGTTCAGAAATAAGGTAGGACGAGGTGGTCAAGGTGAGGCTGGAGGATGTGATGGACAAGCTTCGGGAGCTGGGCACGGAGCAAACGAAGCGTACGCTGCTCCGGCATGGGGCTAGAGAGCCGCTCTTCGGCGTGAAGGTTGGCGACCTGAAAAAGCTGGTAAAGGACGTCAAGAAGGACCAGGTACTCGCACAGGCGCTATATACGACGGGCAACAGCGATGCGATGTATTTGGCCGGATTGACGGTCAATCCGAAGTTGGTATCGAAGGAGCTGCTGCAGGACTGGGTGCGCGGCGCTTATTGGCACATGCTTGCGGAGTATACGGTTGGCGGCGTCGTGGCGGAGAGTCCCTGGGCGTTGGAGCTTGCACGGGAATGGGTGGAATCCTCGGAAGAGATGATCGCTGCGGCCGGCTGGAGCGTTTATGCCAACTACGCGATGCTTACCGACGATCAGCAGCTCGATCTGGCTGAATATGAGCGTTTGCTGCGCAGGGTAGGATCGGGGATTCATCAGGAGCGCAATCGGGTACGGTATGTCATGAACGGCTTCGTTATTGCGGTCGGAAGTGCGGTCGCCGAATTGCACGAGACGGCATGCGATGTGGCTCGATCGATTGGCAAGGTGGACGTGTATATGGGGGATACCGCCTGCAAGGTCCCGCTTGCCGCCGACTACATCGGAAGTGTTGTGGCTTCCGGCAAGCTTGGCGTCAAGAAAAAGACTTGTATTTGTTAGGTTTTTGGCGGGTTGCTGTCCGGCATAGTGCGGAATGCTGTTTTGATGTATGGTCATCGGATCGTTTGGTTCGGACAACAAGCTCGATCGTTTGAGGGGATTGAGACATCGGAAATGTGCGCGGTGTGAGTAAGTCGGCAAAAGGTTATCTTGTATGGACTACATGATGTTTTCGGTGTAAGCGCTAACATATCGGGCTATCTTGTATGGGCTACAATTTGATTAAGGGTATTCGGGTGAAATCTGGGGGAGAACGTGTTGCAACATGTACTCCATACAATATAGACATAAATGTAAGCGCTTGCAGCTAAATCAACTTGTACTCCATACAAGATGATGGAAAAGCAGTGGCGATAGAATGGCATAGTGGTGGCGGGATGAAGATGATGATAGGGCGAGCATAGTGGTGGCGGGATGAAGATGGTGATAGGCGAGCGTATTGGTGGCGGGATGAAGATGGTGATAGGCGATCGTACTGGTGGCGGGATGAAGATGATGATAGGCGACCGTACTGGTGGCGGGATGAAGATGAAGATAGGGCGAGCGTACTGGTGGCGGGATGAAGATGGTGATAGGCGAGCGTATTGGTGGCGGGATGAAGATGGTG
>JBEPYM010000149.1:0-8665 GCA_041641375.1 Paenibacillus sp. | reverse complement strand
ACGGGAGATGATCACCAGAAGGATGAAGAGAACCAGGATTGCTCCAGTGGAACCCCAAAGTCCTGCGCCGTAACCTACACCTGCACCTACACCTGCACCTGCGTATGCCATTGTATCAACACTCCATTTCCTTAAGTTTTTTTGGTTGTTGCGGTCTTGCTGATATAGAATATGTCGCTGCCCCGGCATCCGTATAGACCGCTATCCCGCATCGCTGCCGAAAGTTAGAATAAATTCAGGACAACCCTCGGTTTCTCGATACACGATATCGCAGCCGCTCCGCTTAGCTCAGCTTAACCCGCCTCGACTGCCTGACCAAGGACAGGAACGGACTCGGGTACCTGCAATTTGGCTTTCGATCGGTCGAACCGGATCTTGAAGGTCGTACCTCCCGGTCCGCTGTCAACATCGATTCGGGCATGATGCCGCACTGCAATACTATAGCATACCGCAAGTCCGAGTCCCGTCCCCTGCTCCTTGGTCGTAAAGAACGGCGTACCCAGCTTTTCCAGGTCTTCGCGCCGGATGCCGCTGCCCTCGTCTTCAATCTCCAAAATTACATCGCCGTTCGTCATATACGTGCGAATGCTAAGAATTCCTCCGGGCTGCATCGCTTCCAGTCCGTTGAGCGCCATGTTCAGGATAAGCTGTCTGATCTCCTTCTCATCAAGCTCGAGCTTCTCACAGCGGCCGTAATCGACGTGCACACGTTTGTTGCCAAGCAGCGCTTCCGCCTGAATGAGGGGATACAGCGTATCCACGATGCTGTTGACATCCATTCTTCGCAAATCCGTCGTCTTGTTCTTGGCAAGCGTCAAATATTCGGTAATGATGCCGTTCGCCCGGTTTAATTCCTCGAGCATAATATCGAAATACGGCTTGTCCTTCTCACTTTCTTTCTTCCGCAGCAGCTGGAGGAAGCCGCGGATGGTCGTCATCGGATTGCGGATTTCATGCGCAATCCCAGCTGCCATCTCACCAACCAGATTTAGTCTGTCAAGCCGCGACATCTCACGTTCATAATGAACCTTGTCGGTCACGTCGTTAATGACCTCGAGCACGCAGCGCTCTTCGTCAATCTCGATAAATTCGGTTGAAAGCAGTCCGTCCCGAATTTCACCGTATTTGGTGCGATATTGAATTTTGATATTGCGCAAAACTTGATGATAGCAAATCGATTCCGTCTCATCGCCAGCAGCTTCCATTTCCAGGATGTTCGGGATCGACTCCAACGCCTCCAGTCGGGTGATGCCGGTAAATTGCTCCCAGCTGTCGTTGACGTCCAAATAGGTCAAGCTCTCGACGCTGCGAATCGCCATCAGGAATGGACTGGACAAGAACATCGTCTTGAACCGCTCCTGGCTCTTGCGCAGCTTCTCGTTCGCGGTAATCAGCTCTCTTGTCCGGTCTCTCACCATAGCCTCGAGAACCTCATATTGCTGCTGCTGCTCCAGCTCTCTTTGCTTGCTGACCGTGCTATCCCGAATAGAGCATACATAGAATCGCTGATTGCCGATCAAGGAGGAGCCCACCTGAACCTCTACCGGGAAGGTCGTCTGATCGGAGCGCATCGCGAACGATTCCATCACTCCTTGCCTAGTCGAAACCTCCTCACTGAAGGACGGAAGAAGCCTCCATATCGGCTGTCCGGTCAGTTCACTCGCGAGGTAGCCGAACATCCGCTCCACCGCGGGATTTACCGTCTGAATGGTACCCATATGATTGAAGGTGACGATCGTATCGGTCGACGTCTCGCTAATAAGCCGAGACAGTGCCTCGGACCGCTCGAGTTTGCGGTTGCTCTCCTCCAGCTCCCAGGCCCGGCGAAGCAGCATCTCCCCCTGTTCCTTGACCTTGCTGTGATACAGGTGCATCCTCACGAACGCTTCCACCTTCATCCGCAGCAGCTCCGGATTATAGGGCTTGAATATATAATCGATGGAACCGGCTGCATACCCTTCCGTCACATGCTCATGAGACTTGGAAATCGCGGTCACAAAAATGATCGGGATGTCCTTGGAGCTGTTCCGTTTCTTGATCAGCCGCGCCGTCTCAAATCCGTTCAAACCCGGCATCTGAACATCAAGCAAGATAACCGCCACATCGCTGGTGTCTTCCTTCAGCACATACCGAAGCGCATCCTCGCCCGAGCGTAGTCCTACAAGCTGATGCGTGGGTGAGGAGAGTACCGCCTCCATCGCCAATAAATTTTCGGGGTGGTCGTCTACACACAATATTTTCACGTTGCGATCCATGGCTCCAGCCTCCTGTTGTACTTCCGATAAATATGACGCGTAGAGTCAAATTCCCCCATATGGTGTTCCAATAACTGGCGAAGCAGGTTCTCCTTGCTGCCGAGACCGATAAAACCGCTTTGATTCATGCTTTCGGCAAACAGCTGTATGGCTCGTTGTTGAAGCATCTCATTAAAATAGATCAGAACATTGCGGCAAATTATCAAATGAAACTCGTTGAACGAGTGATCGGTCGCTAAATTATGCTGAAAAAACACAATGTTATCGGATAGAAAGGGCTGAAACTGAACCGCTTCTCCCCTTACCGTATAATACTCGGAAAACTCTCTTGTCCCGCCGGATTGCAAATAATTTTTGGTATACTGCTGCATACGCTGCAGCGGGAACATCCCTGCTTCGGCTTGCGCAAGCACCTGTGCGTTCATGTCGGTTGCGTACAGCCTGCTCCGATCGTAGAGCCCTGCCTCATGCAGCAGGATCGCCATGGAATATACTTCTTCGCCCGTGGAGCAGCCTGCATGCCAAATCCGGATTTGAGGAAATCGCTCTAGCTCCGGTAGCACCTTCGTGCGAATGTCACGGAAAAAATCAGGATCGCGAAACATCTCGGTCACATTCACCGAGAAATCAGCCATGAGCCGATTCAGACCGTCCGTATCGTGCAGCACTAACGCCTGCAGCTGAGAGACGTTCGTCAGCCGTTCCGCATGCACCCGATGCCAGATTCTGCGACGGATCGACGGAAACGAATAGTTGCGGAAGTCGTAGCCGTAATGGCGATAAATCCCCTCCAGCAGCAGCTCAATCTCCACTTTCTCCACAGGGGAGCAAGGTTCATACTCTGTAAAGTTCATGTTGAATGGACACTCCTGAATGACACATTCTACTTGCTTCTATTTATGCAGCCATACCTGGAGAACCGATAACAGCTGATCAACCTGAAGAGGCTTGGATATATAATCACTCGCACCTGCCTGGATACAAGCCTCCTTGTCGTGCTTCATGGCTTTTGCCGTCAAGGCAATAATGGGTAAGCTCTGATATTCCTTCCTGCTGCGAATTTGTCCGATCGCTTCATAACCGTCCATCTTCGGCATCATGATATCCATCAGGACAAGATCGGTTTCCGGATGCTTCTGCAGCATCTCCAGCCCTTCTTCACCGTTCTCCGCGAAGCTTACCTGAATTCCGTAGCTTTCGAGCAGCGTAGTCAGGGCATAGATATTGCGCATATCATCATCCACCAGCAGCACCCGCTTGCCCTTGAGCAGCTCGTACTGCGCAACAAAGGCGGTGGCCGAAGCCTCCATATCGGCGCTCCATACCCGCTCGTCCTCGATATCCTTCGTTTCCGCAGCTGCCGCTGCCTCCGACTCCATAAAACGATTCACCCAATCGCTCGAGTCGGCGGGCACGAACAACGTAAACACACTTCCTCGACCCTCCTGGCTCTCCACTTTAATAAATCCGCCAAGCATGGCGACCAGTTCTTTTGCAATGGAAAGCCCTAGCCCTGTGCCTCCGAAGCGGCGGCTTGTCGTACCGTCGGCTTGTCGGAATGCTTGGAAAATAACCTCCAGCTTGTCCTTCGCAATCCCGATCCCCGAATCCTCCACAACGAACGCGAGCGCGCCACCCATATGCGACAGTACCGGATGAAGCTCAATCTCCTGCCAATTCGCATTTCTGACACTGACCCGAACATACCCCTGATCCGTAAATTTCATGGCATTGGACAGCAAATTTTTGACAATAGAGCGAAGCTTATATATATCCGTAATCATGGTCAGATCCGCTGTATGCTGGTCTGCTTCAACCGTGAACTGGATGCGCTTCTGCTCGGCAATCGGCGCGAACTGTCGCCTTGTTTCTTCCAGCAGCTCATGCAGAACAACCGGTTCGCAGGTCAGCTCCGTTCTTCCCGACTCGATTTTGGAGAGATCCAGTATTTCGTTGATCATCGTCAGCAGCTCCGAGCCGGAGGAATGGATCGTTCGCGCAAACTCAAGCTGCTTCACCGACAAGTTCCCTTCCCTGTTCTCGCTCAGCATCTGAGAAAGGATCAACAGGCTGTTCAGCGGCGTCCTCAGCTCATGCGAAACGTTCGCCAGAAATTCCGACTTGTATTTGGAGGCTTGCACGATCTCAATGGTTTTGTGCTCGATCTCCAGCTTCGAGCGCTCCAGCTCCTGGCTTTTGCGGTTGGACTGCTTCACCTGCTCCTCCAGCCGCTCGTTCAGAGCTCTCAGCTCCTCCTGCTGCTGCTGCAGCTCCTCGGATTGTGCCTGCAGCTCTTCCGTAAATACTTGCGACTCCCGCAGCAGCTCCTGAACCTTCATCTGGGAGGAAATCCGATTAATTGCGACGCCGAGCGGATAAAGCAGCTCCTCCAGCAGCGAGCGGTGTGAGGACGAGATGGGATGCAGCGAAGCCAGCTCGACGACTCCAACGACACTTTGCTCGAAGACGACCGGCATGAGGATAACGGTTGCCGGAACGGACGAGCCGAGACCGGAGGAAATACGAATATAATCGGCAGGCGGATCCTGCAGAGTAATCATTCGGCTTTCCTTCGCGCATTGTCCGACAAGCCCTTCGCCGAACTCGAACGACTCCCTCAGCAGTGCAGGATTGCCGGATGCGTAAGAGGAAACCTTCACCAGATGCGGCGAATAGCCGTTCCGATCCACACGAATATAGAACACGCCATATGTTATGCCAAGCTTGGGCAGCGCTTTGGACAAGAAGGTGTTCGTCAGCATATGCAGGTCCTGAACGCCTTGATACTGAAACGTAATGTCGGCGACCGCAGTTTTGCGCCAGTTCTGCTCCTGCAGCGCCTCCAGATACTCCTGCTCCTGCCTGTTGTGCTCCTTCAGCCGATCTGCCATCCGGTTGAATGCATCCGAAATGCTGGACACTTCGTCGTGAGTCTTGATCTGGAGCCTAGGCATCGTTTCGATATCGCCGTAGCTCATCTGGTTCATGACAGTCGTCACCCTGCGAAGCGAAGCCGAGATGTTGCGATACAGCCACCAGCCGGAAGCTGCTGTTACGGCTACAGAGGTCGCAATAAGCAATACAACGGTAATGACGGCCGTCACATACGTTTGGGAAGCCAAGGTCGTCGCAACACCCATCTGGCTGTCAACGTGGGCTTTAAATTCGCGAATGGCTTGAAACAATGCAATTCTCGCCGGCTCATTGTTCGCCTGATAGACTTCGAGCGCTTCCTTGGCGTTCCCCTGGAGGGCTAGTCCAAGCGATTTATCGTACGAGCTGATATAGATGGCATACTCGTTCTCGATTCGCTTCAGCATAGGAAGGTTGCTTGGATTCTCATAGTTATACTTCAGCTTCTGCCAGGTTTGGATGACCTGATCCCTGTTCTGGCGGATCTGATCAAGCGACTCCTGCTTCGGCTTATGGTCTCCAGCCAGCAGTACGTGCCCGAGCTCCCGACTCAAGCTGTTAATCTCGTATCGGATGCTGTGGACGAGCTGAACCTGATCATATTTACTCCCTACCACATCGTGAAGACTATCATGGAGCAGGGAAAGCTTCGTAAATGCAAACACGGCAAAGATCGTGATCGACACGATGATAATTGTAAATCCGATCATAAGTTTCGTACGGAGCCTCATAATGGCAATGAAATTCCTTTCATGGGACGTTAGATTGAGCCAACTTAACAATTATAGCCGAAGTGCGGTAAAAAGTCTGATGGAATTTGTCGAAGGTTTTCAGGAATTTTTCGGCAACGTTATGGTGAAGGTAGTAGAAAAAGGATTGCGGAAGGATGAAAACGCCAATGGAACAAGTATGGTGGAAAGACGCGGTTGTTTACCAAATTTACCCGCGCAGCTTTTATGATTCGAACGGAGACGGTATTGGAGATTTGCAGGGAATCCGCTCCAAGCTGGATTATTTGGTGGACCTCGGGGTCGACGTGATCTGGATCTGTCCGATTTATCAATCCCCGAATGACGATAATGGCTACGATATCAGCGATTATTACGACATCATGGGCGAATTCGGTACGACGGACGATTTTGATGGCTTGCTGGAGGAAGCACATGCCCGCGGAATAAAAATGATTATGGATCTCGTTGTCAACCACACCTCCGACGAGCATCCCTGGTTTGTGGAATCGCGTTCCTCGACAGACAACCCCAAGCGCGATTGGTACATCTGGCGGCCGAGCAAAGACGGGAACGAACCGAATAATTGGGAATCAATTTTTGGCGGGTCCGCCTGGGAATACGACGCGATCACCGACGAATATTATATGCATTTATTTTCGGTGAAGCAGCCGGATCTGAATTGGGAGAACGGCGAGGTCCGCCGCGAAGTGTTCGAGATGATTCGCTGGTGGCTCGACAAGGGCATCGACGGGTTCCGTGTAGATGCGATTACCCATATTAAGAAGATCGGCGGTTTGCCGGATTTGCCAAACCCCGAAGGGAAGCGTTATGTACCGGCCTGGGAAGGGCATATGAACCGGCCGGGTATTCACGAATTTCTTCAGGAGCTCAAGAAAGAAACATTCGCCCGGTACGATATCATGACGGTCGGCGAGGCAAACGGTGTATCGATGGACGAAGCGGAGCTGTTTGTCGGCGAGACGCAGGGCGTATTCCATATGATTTTCCAATTTAATCATATGAATATCGATGCAGGACCTCGCGGCAAATACGACATTAGCGGGCAATTCGAGCTGGCCGAGCTGAAGCGGATTTTGACCGAATGGCAGAAGGGGCTTGAAGGCCGCGGCTGGAATGCGCTGTACCTGGAAAATCACGATGTGCCGCGCAGTGTGTCGCGCTTCGGCAATGACGGCGCCTTCTGGGCGGAATCGGCCAAGATGCTTGCGACGCTCTATTTCTTGATGCAGGGTACACCGTATATTTATCAAGGTCAGGAGATCGGGATGACCAATGTTCAATTTGCATCGATTGAGGAGTATAACGATGTCGAGGCGAAAGGGATATACCGGGAAGGACGGCTGGACGGATGCTCGCACGAGGAGCTGATGGAAGCTATTTATCATCGCGGACGCGACAACAGCCGTACACCGATGCAGTGGAGCTCTGTGCCGGCGGCAGGCTTCACGACAGGAAAGCCCTGGCTTGGGGTGAATCCGAACTACGAGCGGATTAATGTGGAAAGTCAGCAAGCCGATCCCGGATCGGTGCTGAATTACTACAAAGCGTTGATCCGGCTGCGGCGGGCTCATGCAACGCTCGTGTACGGAGTATACGACCTGGTGGAGGCGGAGCACCGCTCGGTATATGCGTACACGCGGACATTCGGCTCGGAGAAGCTGCTGATCGTATGCAGCTTCTCCGAGTTCCTGACGACGTTCCGCCTACCCGACGGAACGTCGGTAGCTCGCGGCGAGCTGCTGCTCGGCAACTACGCGGATACGCCAGACCGCGCCGAAGGCGGCTCGCTGGCGCTGCGTCCCTACGAAGCGCGCGTATACCGACTATAGCCGGTGGGCACGGGTAGGGCGGTCGCTGCTGCGACCGCCCTACTTTTGCTCCGGCATACGCGTCTGGCCGCGCGTGTTCCCGGCAGTCAAATCATATTGACCATTAAATCACCATGAGGGTCTGCAAAGCTGATGGAGAAGCTCCTCTTGTAGAAGGCCCTGACTACTTTGTGCAAATGCCACCACCACTCCTCCTCCGGCTTGTCGGCATTCTGAAAGTCATGAATAAGCTTCAGTTTATCGTAAAATCCCTGGGCGTTGGACAGAAGGATCAAATCGCACCGATTGACCTCCAGCTTTTCTTCGTCCGTCAATTCTCGGAAATACGAATGAATCTTGCTCCGAAGTCGGAGCATCTCAACCATTTCAAATGGGGTGACGTCCAAGTCTTTTACATCCAACCCATAATGATCAATATCATGTTTCTTGGACATATCGGAGCACCTCCTTGATCGTGCTTAATAATTGATATCTAGCTTCTAAAGCCAAATAGCTAGAATAAGAGTCAGGGGGAAACGCTGTCTCCATTACACCATTCTCTCCAATGATGGCGATCCAGTTACACCCGTCACCAAACACATAATAGTCTTGATCAAAGCCCTTCAGGTGGTATACATAGGCTTCATTCTCATCGGATGTACATAATTTTTGAATCAAGCTATTATAGTTGTCCAATGTAAAATCGCCCGGTAGATGCCCTTTACGCATACGCCGGTTCAGGTGATGCTGATCCGAACCCGGCTTCCATACGGGATCGTTTTGCTTCATGAAGACTACAAGCTCCGCAGCTTTCTTCTTCCTATCAACAATATTCATCATAAGTGTATCCTGTTACATGAGATGGATTATTTCCATTATAACATGAGAGTAAACACACGCCTATCGTGATTCAAGTTAAACAGAAAATACGCCACAG
>JBEPYM010000148.1:0-8795 GCA_041641375.1 Paenibacillus sp. | reverse complement strand
AAGCCAATCACCCCATTGGTGAAATTATTGGATCGTTATAATCCTTTAATTTCGATACAAAACCTTGGTTTTCCTCTATTTATCTCTTGTTTTCATATTCTTTTATCACGGATTCACGTTATTGCCAATCCTACAATTCCTGGGATTTTCATAGAGGACAGGAGGTGGACCCGTGGGTATCCCTCATAGCTAATCCGGCTATGCCTGTGAAAGCGTACGGGCAAGTAAGACATCAGTACGAGAAGAACAGGACGCGATTCCGCATGGAGGAAGACTATTCCGGACCGCGAACGATTCGATCGGCATGCGATTGGCTGGTGGATAATCGCGAGAGTGAGAGCTTCTTCCTGCAGGTCGAATGCTTTGACCCACATGAGCCGTTCGACTGTCCTCAGAGCTACCTCGACTTATATGGGGATTCGTACGAGGGACCGCGCTACGACTGGCCGAAATATGGTCCTGTCGAAGGCGGGGAGGAAGCGAAAGCACATATCCGCAATCGGTATGCGGCAACGCTGACGATGATCGATCATTGGTTCGGGAAGCTGCTCGATACGCTTGACCAGCTATCCATGTGGGAAGACACGATGCTGATCTTCACAACCGATCATGGGTATTTGCTAGGAGAACACGAGCTCATGGCCAAAAATTATATGCATGTTTATAACGAGGTTGCACATATCCCCCTCATGATCCATCTGCCAGGCAGCGTACATGCAGGACATCGGGTTCAAGCGCTGACTCAGAATATTGATCTGATGCCAACTATCCTTGAGCGGCATGGATTAAGAGCACCCGATTCTGTACGAGGACACTCCCTGCTAGGCATTCTGGCGGGAAGGCAAGACAAGGTTCGGGAGTATTGTCTGTATGGATATCACGGGATGGCTGTCAATCTTACAGATGGGAGGTTTACCTACTTCAGATCGCCTGCTCATTCGGATAACGCACCATGTTATACATATACCGCCATGCCTACAACGTTCAGAGGCTTTCACGGAACAACCAGGAGGGAAGCTATCGAATGCGGACGCTACTTGAAGCATACAGACTATCCTGTTTACCGGTTTCCGCTTAGTACCAAGGGACAGGAGGATACTAAGATTGGTTATATCAAGGAATCCCGCTTGTATGATATCGTCAACGATTATGATAAGCTGCACCCGCTATGCAATTCCGAGCTCGAAGCGTTGTATGCGGTGCGCTTGAAGGAGGCCATGCTTGCTTCGGATTGCCCCGATGAGCAGCTAGAGAGACTCGGTTTGCAGGACCTGCCCATCTAATTTTCAGAAGGAATATGGAGGAGGTACCAGTTGGAACGAAAGCCGAACATTCTTTTCTTGATGACCGATCAGATGCAAGGCCGGCTTCTTGATCCCGAGCATCCGTGTCTGACGCCTAACCTGGACTCGCTTGCTAAAGAGGGCGTGCGGTTCCGCCATGCCTATACCCCGAATGCGGTGTGCTCCCCTGCTCGCGCCAGTCTGATGACAGGGCTGCTTCCACATAACCATGGCGTGCTTCATGTGACGCATTGCGTGGACGCCGATCAGAGCAAGCTGCGATTGGAGCATCCGCACTGGGCGCAGAAGCTTCAGCAAGCAGGGTATGTGACTGGTTATTTTGGAAAGTGGCATGTCGAACGTACGAATAGACTGGAGGACTTCGGATGGTCTGTGAACGGGGAGTCCAGCAGCTCCTTATACGCAAGGAAGCAACACGAAGTCGGCGGCGGGGACCGCAAAGCCAGCAAGCGCGTTGTAACCGGGATGATCGAAGGTCCACCTGGCTACCAGCCGGCAGTGCTATACGGAGTAACCGATACGCCGCCGGAGGAGCGAGGAGTTGGCATCTCTACGGCGCTTGCGCTCGACTTTCTGACTGAAGCTGTCAAGGGTGACCAGCCATGGTGCTGCTTTGTAAGCGTGCTGGAGCCGCATGACCCTTATATTTGCGGTCGCGAAGCCTATGATAAATATGACGTCGAAACCTTGCCGCTGCCCCCTAGCATGTATGATTCGTTAGCCGACAAGCCTGGACTGTACAGGAAAGCTGGAAGAGTGTTTCAGACAATGAATGATCGGCAACGACGCGAGCTTGCGGCTTGCTATTACGGTTCGGTATCCGAGATCGACGAGCAATATGGCAAGCTCATCGCAATGCTTCGTGAATCGGATCAACTGGACAACACGGTTGTCGTGTTTACCTCCGACCATGGCGAGCTGCTCGGTGCGCATGGCTTGTATATGAAGAATATTTCTGCCTTCGAAGAAGTGTACCGAATTCCGTTGATCGTCAAGGGTCCGGGCATTCGCCAGAATGTGCAATCTGATGCAAGAGTCGGCCTGCATGATGTATGCCAGACCCTCCTGGAGCTGGCAGGCTGCGAGACGTTACCTGTGCCTGATTCGAGGTCCTTTGCCTCCCTGCTTCAAGGGTCAAGCCATGACGATGAGTTTGACTTCGGATATGCCGAATATCATGGCACCCGCGTGCTGTTGACACAGCGAGTGGTTTGGGAAGGGCCATGGAAGTACGTCTGCAACGGCTTCGATCAGGATGAGCTATACAACCTGGAATCGGATCCGCAAGAGTTGATTAATTTGATTGACGAACCGGCATTCGACTCTGTACTGCGTAGGCTGTCAAGCCAAATGTGGCGAATTGCGAAGCAAACGGGGGATCAGTCGCTCCTCAATATGACCAATCCGGCACTGCGAATTCCTGTTTACGGTCCAGACATATCCTTCAAGTAGGCGCAAGCATGGGTTGTCCTTAAACGATGTGATATTCGTTAAAAGATCGGCACATATGATAATGAAAGTTTTGGCTCGAAACGGTATCCTTACGACAAGGAGGTGGGGAAGCGTTTACAAGCGTTGCAAAAGGGTTGCGAAAAGATAACATAACGAGTATGGGAGGTTGTAGCTTTTGGGGAAAACAGCAATTTGGTACAAAATCAGTTTATGTCTGTTGCTCATTGTATCCATGCTTACTGTAGCGGATGTAGCTCCAGTCAGTAAGCCGTATGCCGTCCAGGCCAGCGGAACGCATCCATTCCTGATTGTATCCTCAGGCGATTATACGGCACTTCGAAATCGGGCTGCCTCGCAGCCATGGAGCAGCTGGAAGGCTGAGGCGATGAATGATGCGGTGAATGTGACGATCAATTCAGCTGACCCGATCGAGAAGAAATCGGAGGTGCTGGGGGAAATCGCCAGTGCCGCAGCCTTGTCGTTTATCCTGGATACCGCCAACCAAACGACGTATAAGAACAAAATTATTGATATGGTCAATTATTTTGATGCCCATATTTATCCGAATCTCAATCAGAGTGTGCATGCGAGTACAGTGCCTCCTGGCGGAGCCTTCTTTAATCTGGTGCTTGCTGTCGATATTATTTACAATACTCTGACAACGGCACAGCTGACAGATATCGAGACGAAGCTTGGACGTGCAGGAGACTGGTTTTACAATTCAACAAGCGCCTGGAAGGAATCACGGCTTGGTGCTGCTGGTGTATGGGCTCTGTTCAGCCACAATCGAACACGCATAGATGCGATTAAAGCCGAATACAAGAGCTCTTATATCGGTCAATTTACTGCAGACGGCGTACACATTGCAGGACCAGGCTATGCCAACAACCGATTTACCGGCAACTCGCGGCGAGATGCAAAGACGCATTTCCTCGATGTGCTACAGTATACAGGTGAAGAGACCTTCTATTCGAATAGCTCGTACATCAAGGCGCAGGAGTGGATGTTTGGCTACGTTGCAACGCCGGTTGTACAGCTAACAGGCAGCGGCGAGCTGCGCAAGGAGGTCTACACATTCGGAGATACCGCACCGAATTCAAACCCGATCAGCACAAGCTCGGGATTGTATCGAGCCGGTCGCTTTGGCACTACAGCCAGCCAGTACGCAGGTGCAACTGCCAACCATGCTTCGACGCCGCGAGGCAATCTGCTGCTCTATGTGCTGGCCAACCAAACGCTTCCTTCCGGAACGAAGGTTCCGAGCAAGATCTTTCCCGATGGAGGAGCCTGGCTGCTGGAATCCAGTACCTCCAGCAACGCGCTGGCGGGAGCGCTCTGGAACATCAAGGGAACTGAATTTCATTCCCACAAGGACACCAATGCGCTTCATCTGAGTGCCTATGGCGAGCACGTGCTGCGCAACGTTGGATACAATGGCGCCAATTCAAGCGCGCTTGGCTATTCGTGGAATTATATCTCGAATCGGGCAGTAGGAAATAATACGGTGCTTTTTAACTACTCCTTCTCTACCGATACCGCTCCGCCAACTACGAATGATCACTCCAAGAAAGTAGGGGCTGGGATTACAGAGGGCTTCACAGGCGGGAAGCTTGAATATGCGAATGGAGACTCGGGAACTGCGCTGCCCAATGGCAAGCATATTCGCAACTTCGTCTTCGTGCATCCGCAGGATGGCAAGAACGGTTACTGGGTGTTGTTCGATGAGGTTGATGCTGCGACAGCAAACGACCCGGCACATGTCGCGCTCCATCCGAATTCGGATCAGAATCCGACAGTGGTTACAGCGAATACGGAATATCGCTCTACGATAGGACCGAACGTGAAAAGCACCAATAACGTCCAATTAACGACGTTCCTGGCGACTCCGCCTGACTCGGTTGCGATCAAGAGCGGTGTGATGGCGGGCTGGAGCGAGAGCTTCGTCGGCAAGTATTTGTACTCGACGTACCCGACGGATTCAGCAGGCAAGAAAAACATCGTTACCGTATTGTTCCCGCACGACAGCACGCACGCGAAGGCAACGATGTCCAGAGTATCGGGAACGGGGTATACAGGCGCCAGCATCAATCACGGCGGAGGCACAGTCGATTATGCGTTGGAATCCTCAGAAGCTTCCGAGGTATCCCATAGCGGATTCTCGTTCCAGGGGTTGGCTGCTCATTATCGGCTGGACGGTACGGCATTGGCTCACTACTTTGTACGCAAGGGAAGCTCATTCACAAGTGGAAGCCAAGGGTTCTCGTCGAATGGTCCAGTCAGTGTATGGATGAAGGACAAGCAGGGTCAAATCATCAATAAGTCTGGCGGTACAAGAGAGGTAACGTACTATTATTCCGGGATATCAAGCGTAAAGGTGAACGGTTCAACATCATCGCCGCTCGCATCTGGAACGGGTTGGGTAAAGGTTTCCGTTCCGACAGGAACGCATGCCGTGGAGCTGGTAACAGGCGGTGCAGCTTCGACCATAACATTGAGTGCTGCAGCTGACGCTGCGGTCTGGGACGGAACGAATGCCGATACCAATTACGGCAGCGGCGCACAGCTGAATGTGAAGGATAGCTCGGTAGTCGGTTATTCGAGAGATTCCTTCCTGAAATTCAATATCAGCAGTGCGCCATCCACGGTGAACAGTGCGAAGCTACGGCTCTATGCAAATTCGGTTGGAACTACCGCAGGGATAACGGTAAGAGCCTACCGAGTCAGCGATGACAGCTGGTCGGAAACAGGGATTACGTGGAATAGCAAGCCTGCCCGAGGAACACTGGAGTCCACGACGGTCGTTACGAACGCAGGAGTCTATTACGAATTCGACCTGACAAGCTATGTACAGGCAGAGAAATCTGCTGGTCAATCTGTCGTATCGATCGTTCTGACCGGCGTGAATGACGAGAATCAGCACGTCAACTTCAGCAGCCGCGACAATGCAGCGAATCATCCACAGCTAGTCATTGAGTAATTCTAAGAATACGGGGAAACCATCATGAATAGGGTAGTTAGACTGTCGAGAATTTCTCGGCAGTCTGATATTCCAATCACTTTATTGTATTACCGCGTTAATTTTTTAAAATATAATCAAGTTAAAGTCTAGACGGTATATTCATGATTATGGTGAATGAGCAGTCTTTTTGTGCCTTGGTGGGTATGATCCAGCCCATTTAGCACTGCGTTTACAAACGTTCGAGTCGGAACTGCCAGGAAGCTTTACGTATTGGCTGCGATAGAACAAGTCTGATTCTGCGGAGCCCCTTGCTCCACATTGCGCGAATTCTCCTGTCATTGAGTTCGAGATCGTCAATGACTCCAGTGAATATTCTAGTGTCATAATTCAGTCTAACAGCGACACCGGAGGACGGATCGGTCAACACGGCTTCCCCAGGGGATAAGCGTATGGAGCAAGGCGTCATCCAAGGAATGGTGATGTCTGTCGTTTCTTCCTTCAGTTCGAAGGTGTCTTCGACCTCTACATAAGCACTCCTGGAACGCAGCAGTCTCCAGGTACGTCTCCAGCTCCGTATGCCAGCCTCGGGCGGATAGGCGTTCGCTAACTCCGTCGACCATTCGGCAAGGCTATCGGTAAAGCTGCAAGCGGAATCTATTGCGCAATACGAACCGCCGGGACGCTGCTCACAGCCCCCTATAATTGGAACGTTGTGGTAGGCGGACCGCATTGTCCACATGTGGTGGCGATCTTGACTGAAGGTTTGGCGCGAATAGGTCTCTACACCTGGGTCGACCAAAATAGGCAATCCGTCCATATAGACAATTCCGCTTCCCAAATCGTTATGGTTATGACTTTGTGCATTATGTCCGCCCTTAGCCGCTACATAAAACCCCTTGCAGGTGGCGGGTTGCTCGCGCGCTGCGAATACATCGGTTTGAGGGAGTCTCATATTGTGGATAAAGGGAGTTTCCAAACTCGGCTCCAACAAGGTATGCTCATGAAGTAAAGCCGGAATCGCTCGATACAGTGATATCCACAGCGGATTGCCCCCCCACTCGTCCGGCTTGCGAAAGCGGCTGCCTAGTGCGGAAAGCTTCGCATCGCCGATCCGCATGCCGTAACGATACAGTAAGTCTCCGCAGAGATTGAGGCGAGCGTCACAATCGCTATAATTATAAAAACAGTCTCCTCCGATGTATACACGGTATATATATTTCCCCTTCTCCTGAAGCAGCGGATCTCCAAACAGGTTGATTCGACCCGCAGTGCCGATGTGCAGCAGCTCTGCGCATTCATACAAGGATGCTGCAGACCGATTCCAATAATAGGGTCCCTCGTCGCTCCCGCCATCGACTTCTTGGGAATGTGCATAGAAGTCGAGGCATTCCGCTATTTTGGCAAGACCGTATAATCGTAGCTCTTCATTCTCCACGAGGAGCAGAAATACGGTCAGCACATTGACATGAATCCATGGATTCCAGTTGTTCAGCCTCACATCGGGATCAAATCCCATCCAGCGAAAATCGGTTCTGCGTACATATGGCAAGACAATTCGTCGCTCCACCTCTTCCCGTATACGTTGGCACACGAGCGGATGCTCGGTCTCCAGCCTATCCTGCAGCAGTACGTAAGTCCATGCCAGAAGAGCCGCTGTCTTGGCTGCGAATAAGTCGATGGCCTGATCCTGCCAGTCATAGAGCGCAAACTCTCGGCTTCGTGACGACATATCCTTGTGCTCAGGCTTCACCCACGTGGTCTCTTCGCACAGAAGCCATACTCCATTCACAATCTGATCGAGAAATCGACCCTGATTTTCCAAACACTCACCGATAACGAGAGAGGCAATGGCATTGCGGCGAGGCCAGTAGAGGCTGCTGTATGTCGTGCGGTCTCCTGTCCGGTCATGATTCATATAAGCAGTCGCGAGCAGCGAAGGCCACTCATATGACAAATAACGATTGGCCTGTTCCATCCAATAGCTTCTGCCAGCCGAATCCGCAGCTTCCCAAGCTCTGCGGTCACTCTGTACCGGGAGCGGACGAATTCGGTCAGGCGGTAGCACGACTGATTTCCATGCTTCAGGTTTTTTCCATGCTTCCAGCATAGTCTGACCTTCCTTTCTTAACAACAGTATGCTTTTCATCATCTTACATCAAACTTCGAGCAGGTTTCAGGTTGGAAGTTATGCGCGATTGTGTTTTTTTAGGATGCTACAGCAACAATGTACGATAGTGACAATAGCTTGCAAGCCTTCGCCATGCCATAATCTGAACGTGGAGGTGAGTATTGTGAACAGGAAAAAGAGATTCAACCTGCTATTCGTCTTTACCGACGAGCAGAGTGCAGCAACGATGAAGGCGTATGGAAATCATGCCATCCATACGCCGAACATGGATCGGCTTGCTTCTGAGTCCGTTGTATTTGAGAACGCTTACGTAACCCAGCCGGTATGTACGCCATCCCGCGCAAGCTTAATGACCGGCTTGTATCCACACACTCATGGCTGCACAAGCAACAACATTCCGCTGCCCAAGGAGCTACCCTGCTTGCCGGAGCTTGGCGACTTTGCAGAGTATCGGACCGGATATTTCGGCAAGTGGCATCTTGGTGACGAGATTTTCGCGCAGCATGGATTTGAGGAATGGATCAGTTATGAAGATGGGTACAGAGTGGGCTATTCGGAGGGGCGCGATCGAATGAAGAGATCGACCTATGCGGATTTTCTTCTGTCGCACGGATTTCAACCGGATTCCAGAGCCAAGGATGGATTTGCCTTCTTCAGCAGGGATATGTGTGCGCGATTGCCCGAACCCTATGGCAAGCCAGCTTATACGGCAGGAGAAGTCAACCGGTTTATTCGGGAAAATCGAGATCGTCCTTTCCTGGCATGCGTAAATTTTCTGGAGCCCCATATGCCGTACTTTGGACCGCGTGACGATCAGTACAAACCGGAAAGCATCTCGCTGCCGCCAAACTTCGATCATGGATTGACAGAAAGCAATCCATTGAAAACAAGGTTGTTCCGCAGCGCCTATCATGAATATGGACACAGCGGGTTGCCGCTTCGGACGGAGCAG
>JBEPYM010000147.1:0-9055 GCA_041641375.1 Paenibacillus sp. | reverse complement strand
GTGCCGCGCGATCATATGCTAACGGCACAGGTGCAGGTCGTTGAGCATCTCGGCTCCGAAAATCTCGTCTACTTCCGCGCCGGCGGACGGATGATTACCGCGAAGGTGAACCCGGAGACGCACACATACGTCGGTCAATCCAAAGCCTTCGTTCTGGATTTGACGAAAGCTCATTATTTTGATCCGGCAACGGAGCTTCGCATTGAAGGATAACAAGGAGGGAAGCGGGATGCGGCGATTAGGCGAGGTGCTGGTTCGGACAGGGCGGGAGCTGTTTCATGAAATTACAGCAGTCGCGATGTACAGCTTGGCCAGCACGGCGGTGCTGCTCCCGCTGCTGTTCTTCGTCCCCACGGCATACGCACTGGCTCTGCTGCCTGTCTTGTATGCACCGGCCGTATATGGCGCTTGTTATGCGTATCACCAGCGCAGGATCGGGGAACGTACGGGTTTTCGTACGTTCGTAATTGGTTATGGGAGAGGATTCTGGCAGGCGGCTACCTTCGGCGTGCTGTGTGCGTTGCTGCTGCTTATTCTTGTGTCGACCTGGTGGTATTATGGCGGACGGGAAGGAATCGGCTATCTGGCAATTTGTGTGTTCCAAACCTATTTTGTCGGGATGGCTTTTGTTTCGCAGACGTATACCCTGCAGCTGGTCGTGCAGAAAGACATCGGCATCTTTCGGGCAATGGGCGAAAGTGTGAAGCTGCTGTTTCGTTATCCGGTTTATACGATCGGCGCATGGTTTCAGGGATTTGCCCTCACGCTGACGCTGCTGATCACCGTCGTCGGATATGCGGCGTTATGGGCCGGGACGATGGCCATCTACAGCCATCACATCACAAGCAATGTGCTGGGGGAAGAAGGGGAAGCGGATGAAGAAGGCAGCGGCAGTTAAACCCGGCATCGAACGACTCATGGAGGTTGGGCATCCGTTCGTGCAAGGGGCGCGTATCGGTCTGCTGACGAATCCAACGGGGATCGACAGCCGTTTTCGAACGAGCGTGGAGCTTTGCGGTCAGCTGCCTGGTGCGAAGCTGACAGCCTTGTATGCTTGCGAGCATGGGCTCTATGGACAGCGTCAGGCCGGTGTGCGGTTCGACGATGAATGGGAGCCGACATACGGGGTTCCCGTTTTTAGCTTGTACGGGAAGGTGAAGAAGCCGACCCCCGACATGCTGGAGCCGGTGGATACCGTCATTTTTGATATGCAGGATATTGGTGTGCGGTTCTATACGTATTTATCATCTCTTCTGTATATGATGGAAGCGTGTGCCGAGACGGGCAGACGCCTTCTTGTGCTGGATCGGCCAAACCCCCTCGGCGGAATGGGGGGTGAGGGCGGGCTGCTGAAGAATGGCTTCGAATCGATGGTTGGCGCCTGGACGATGCCGTTCCGCACAGGCTTGACGATCGGAGAGCTCGCTGTGATGGCGAACGAGCAGCGGGGGATTGGCTGCGAACTGGAGGTAGTGAAGCTTGAGGGATGGAACCGCAGGATGGAATACGCGGATACGGGACTTCCCTGGATGCTTCCGTCTCCGAATATTCCATCGATCGATACGGTCCGCGTCTACCCGGGCACCTGTCTGTTTGAGGGGACGAACGTATCTGAGGGGCGGGGAACGACGAGGCCGTTCGAATGGATAGGGGCGCCTTGGATGGACGGAGAGCAGCTGGCAAAACGGTTGAACGCCGCCGGGTTGCAAGGTGTTATCGCACATCCTGTCTACGCAACGCCGATGTTTTCCAAGCATGCGGGCGAGCTGTGCGGCGGCATACGGCTGTTTATAACCGATCCCGTCTTATTTCGTTCGGTACATACAGGGATTGCGCTGCTTGGCGAGATCAAGCGGCTACATCCGGATCGGTTTGAATGGCTGCCTCCTTTTCGAGAGGGGATGAAGCCCTTCATCGACCTTCTATCCGGAAGCGAGCACATCCGGTGTGCGGTGGGAGACAGATTGGCCGAGCAAGAGCTGCTGGAATCGTGGAGCGAAGATGAGCGATGCTGGAATGCTGCGAGCAAGCTGTATTACAAATATGGAGTGTGACGGGATATGGATGAAGCGTCATCAATCTTGAGACAGATGAGCCTTCGGGATAAAATCGGGCAAATGGTGCTGTGCGGCTTTGAAGGCAAAGAGACGGGGGACGGGATCAGGGAGCTGATTCGCGATTACCGGATTGGCGGCGTCATCTATTTCGCCCGCAATGTCGAGTCACCCGAGCAGCTGGCCCGGATGAGCGAGGCTTTGCAGCTGGCTGCCAGCGAGGCGGGAGTGCCGCCGCTGTTTGTTTCGATCGATCAGGAGGGCGGTATGGTCGCCCGTGTGACGGAAGGCGTTGCGCTAATGCCGGGAGCGATGGCGCTTGCGGCTGCCGGATCGCTGGAAGGCGTATATGAAGCACATCGCATTTCCGGGCTTGAGCTGAGAGCGATGGGGATCAATCTTAATTATGCGCCTGTGCTGGATATTAACAACAACCCGAATAATCCGGTGATTGGCGTGCGCTCGTTCAGCGACCTGCCGGAGCGTGCGGCCAAATTCGGAGCGGCGGCTATCAGGGGACTACAGCATGCGGACGTAGCGGCGACGGCTAAGCATTTTCCCGGTCATGGCGATACGGATGTCGATTCGCATCTGGATCTGCCCATCGTGCCTCACGATCGAGACCGCATGGAGCGAATGGAGCTGATTCCGTTCCGCCGCGCGATTGAAGAGGGTGTCGATGCGATCATGTCGGCGCATATTTATTTTCCGGCGCTTGAACGGGAAAAGCTTCCGGTTACGCTATCGCACCGGGTGCTGACGGGTTTGCTCCGGGAAGAGCTCGGGTACGGCGGTGTGGTGATGACGGATTGTATGGAGATGCACGCCATCTCGGAGCATTACGGCACTGTTCCCGCTGCGGTTATGGCGGTTGAGGCCGGGGCGGATATCGTGTTAATTTCGCATCGTGCCGATTTGCAGAGGGGTGCTGTGGAAGCAATCGAGGAGGCGGTTCGATCGGGGCGCTTAAGCGAAGCGCGGATTGATGCTTCCGTACGTCGGATACTCGCGCTGAAGGCAAAGCGGAATATCGGATATGGAGTTGGATCGCCGCAAGGGGGAATCGGGCTTCAGGATGTCGGGATGGATCGACATATGGCGCTTGCCCGGCGGCTGAGCGAAGCCTCCGTCACACTGGTGCGGAATGAAGGCGGCACGCTGCCTCTCCGTCAGGCGCGGACACTGGTGATCACCGTTGCACCGGCTGTGCTGACGATGGTCGATGAGACGTTCGAGCAGGCCGCGGAGCGGGTTAGTCTTGGCGCAGCGCTCATCCAGGCCGGTTTGGCGGATGTAGAGGACGTGGTCCTCCCGCTGGGCGAGGTTGAAGCGTCGCTGGAGAAGCTTAGGGCGTTGGCTAGCGCCGATACGACTGAGCAAATCGTGATTGCGACGTATAACGCCCAGTTTCAGCCTGCGCAGCAGCAGCTTGTCGCATCGCTTGCGGCACTGGGCAAACCGGTAACCATCGTGGCGCAGCGCGTTCCGTACGATTTGCTGCAGCTTCCGCAGGTGGCTGCTTATGTTGCGCTGTATGAAAGCCGTCCGCTTGCACTGAAGTCATGCGCTCGTGCGATGCTCGGCGTAATACCGTTCCGCGGCCGACTGCCGGTTACGATTAATGATTATTATCCTTCGAATTGGGGGATTCAAACATGAGAGCGCTTCTGCCTCTGATTGGCAAGGACGAGCGAGTTGTGGTCGGACTGATGTCCGGCACTTCACTCGACGGCATCGATGCGGCAGTCGTCCGGATTCGGGGCTGTGGAGCCTCCGCAAGTGTGGAGCTGCTCGAATATGTATGTATCCCGTTTGACGATGAGCTCAGGGAGCGGGTGAAGGCGCTTTGCACGGAGGATTCCACAAGCTCCGCGCATATATGCAGCATGAATGTCGTGCTTGGAGAGCGCTTTACGGAAGCGGCGCTTGCGGCGATCGGCAAAGCCGGCTTCGGCGTTGCCGATATCGATCTGATCAGCTCGCATGGACAGACGATCTGGCACATTCCGGCCGACGATTCCGAGGATTCGAGGCTCGTCCGGTCGACGCTGCAAATCGGCGATCTTTCCGTAATTGCGAAACGGACCGGTATTGTGACGGTCGGGGATTTTCGTCCCGCCGATATGGCGGTCGGCGGTCAGGGCGCGCCGCTGGTCCCATACGGCGATCTGATTCTGTACGGACATTCAGCGGTGGGAAGAATCTTGCAAAATATTGGCGGAATCGGGAATTGCACCGTACTGAAGGCGGGAGCGGCAGCTGCAGACGTGCTGGCGTTCGATACCGGACCGGGCAATATGATTATGGATCAGTTTGTCCTAACACTCTCCGGTGGCAAGGATGCTTATGACGCGGGGGGGCGCTGGGCGGCGGAGGGGACAGTCTGTGAATCGCTCGTGAGCGAGTGGATGTCGCACCCGTACTTTCGGCGCACGCCTCCCAAGTCGACGGGACGCGAGCTGTTCGGTGCCGGGTATGCAAGACAGACGCTGGAGAAGGCGCGTTCGCTTGGGCTGTCAGATGCGGATTGTATGGCGACCGCGACGGCATTTACGGCCGCCTCCATTGCGGAGAGCTATCGCAGCTTCGTCTTTCCGAGCTATGAGGTTAGCGAAATCATCGTAACCGGAGGCGGCGCGCACAACCGGACACTTCTCGGCATGCTGCGCTCTATGCTCCCGAGTTGCACGGTGCGTACCTCCTCTGAGCTCGGGATCCACGACGATGCGAAGGAAGCGGTCATCTTCGCCTTGCTAGGGAACGATTTTGTGAGCGGTGTCCCCAACAATTTGCCTTCAGCGACCGGAGCCGGGCGTGCGACCATCATGGGCAAGCTGGCGCTTCCTTAAGCGGCTTCCGTAATCTCGCATCAGGGTTCATTTTGGAATTGGGCATTTTTGAAGCCGGGCTGTTGCATAGATTTTGTTTTTGTGATAACATATTTTCTGTTGCGGTTCTGAAGAGCTGCGGCATAGTTCGGCGGTCCGCTGTATGCGTTTGACCCCGTGCGTAATGCGCGGATTAGCGACAAGAACGCCTGAGTGGAAGGAGGAAGCCATTGTTATGAATCTTATTCAGGAAATTACTCGCGAGCAGCTTCGCACCGATTTGCCTGCATTCCGTCCTGGCGACACCTTGAAGGTGCACGTGAAGGTTAAGGAGGGCAATCGCGAGCGGATTCAGCTGTTTGAAGGCGTTGTGATTATGCGTCGCGGCGGCGGAATCAGCGAAACGTTCACCGTTCGCAAAATTTCGTACGGTGTAGGCGTGGAGCGCACGTTCCCGCTGCATTCGCCTAAAGTTGATAAGATCGAAGTGGCTCGCCGTGGTAAAGTCCGTCGCGCGAAGCTCTACTATCTTCGCAGTCTTCGCGGCAAGGCAGCACGCATTCAAGAAATTCGATAAGAGTACCGCAAGGGGCTGGCCGTTCTCGGCGGCCCCTTTTTCCATCGTATACATGAGTTCGGAGGCGAAGAAGCAATGGAGCAGGAGCAAAGAGCCGGTCAATTGGAGCTTACGCCGTCGAAGCCGGAGAAAACAAAGCCGAGTCTGAAGGACGAGCTGCTGGATTGGCTGAAGGCGCTGGCGATTGCCGGGGTACTCGTTGTGGTCATTCGGGTGTTTTTCTTCTCGCCGTTTATGGTGGAGGGACCGTCGATGCAGCCGAATTTTCATACGGGCGAACGCATTATTGTGAACAAAATCGTATACAGCATCCGTGAACCGCAGCGAGGAGAAATTATCGTTTTTGATTCGGGAGACGGTTCGGATTATATCAAGCGGGTGGTTGGCAAACCGGGTGATACGGTGAAGGTTCAGGGAGATCAAGTGATCGTGAACGGGACCCGAATTTCGGAGTCTTATCTGGAGGCAACGATTCGTGAATATACGGGCCGCGGGGAAACGTACAATAACAAAAATACGCCGGGTGAGCTGACGGTGCCGGACGGACATCTGTTCGTGCTGGGAGACAACCGCCGCAACAGCCGGGACAGCCGCGATATCGGCTTTGTTCCGTTGGACAAGGTTATCGGGCGCGCTGATGTGCGGATGTGGCCGTTCAACGTGTTCGGATTGATTCCGCACGGCGGATAACAGACGAACCCTGGGCAGGAGTGAGAGCAATGAGCATACAGTGGTTTCCGGGACATATGACCCGTGCCAGAAGACAGATCGAGGACAAGCTGAAGCTGATCGATGTCGCGATCGAATTGCTGGACGCCCGCATTCCGCTGTCCAGCCGCAATCCGATGGTGGATGAAATTTTGAAGGATAAGCCGCGTCTCGTACTGTTGAATAAGACGGATATGGCTGATCCGGCGGTAACCGAACGGTGGATTCGATATTTTTCCGATCAGGGCTTACGGGCCATTCCCATCGATGCCCATAGTGGGCGCGGGGTTCAGGACATTCAGCCGCGCAGTGAGGAGCTGATGGCTGACAAATTTGCCAGATGGGAAGCCAAGGGCGTACATCCGCGTCCGATTCGTGCTTTGATCGTGGGCATTCCCAACGTTGGCAAATCTACCTTGATCAATAAACTGGCGGGACGCAAAATTGCCGCTACCGGCGACAAACCTGGAGTGACGAAAGGGCAGCAATGGATTCGCGTTGGTACCGGAATCGAGCTGCTGGACACTCCAGGGATATTGTGGCCGAAGTTTGAGGATCAGGAGGTCGGCTACAAGCTTGCGGCAACGGGTGCAATTAAGGAAGAGATTTTGCATCTCGACGACATTGCGCTGTTTGCCATCCGGCATATGATTGCCTTATATCCGGGTTTGCTTGAGGAACGATACGACTTCAAAGAACGTCTGCAGCCGCTTCCGGACCGCGACGAGGAAGGCTTTACCGAGGCGGTCGTGGAAGTGATGGACGGCATTGGACGGCGTAGAGGCTGTGTGGTGAGCGGTGGAGGCATCGATTACGAAAAGACGGCGAGACTTGTGCTGCGCGATTTGCAAACAGGCAAGCTGGGGCGGATTTCGCTGGAGCAGCCTGTAGAAGACAAGCATTGAAACGGGAGCCTGCGGGTTTCCGTTTTTTTTCTTTTGAAGGTGGATCTGTTCAAAGAAAAGGCTGTCCTTTACAATGAAGGGAGTCAGGAGGGCGAATATGCTTCAATATGAACAAGAGCTCTGGGGCGGCGGGTATCAGCAAATCGCCGGGGTAGATGAGGTCGGACGCGGCTGTCTGTTCGGAGACGTCGTGGCGACTGCGGTGATTCTTCCGCGTGGATTGGTGATCGATGGCGTTGATGATTCCAAAAAGCTGAGTGAGAAGAAGCGCGAGGCGCTGTATGTGCAAATTATGGACCAAGCGGTTGCGGTCGGAATTGGCCGAGTGGAAGCGAACAAAATTGATGCTATCAATATTAAGCAGGCTTCGCGGCTCGCTATGCGGCATGCGGTGGAACGATTGTCGATCAAGCCGGACTTTCTGCTGATTGACGCAGAGCGTATCGAGCTGGATATTCGTCAGCTTGCCGTCGTGCATGGCGACGCGCTTAGCCAGTCGATTGCGGCTGCCTCCATCGTGGCGAAAGTAACGAGAGATCGGCTGTGTGCCGAATGGGATGCTGCTTATCCGCAATATGGCATTGCCAGGCATAAAGGCTATGCAACGAAGGAACACCGCGAAGCACTGGTGCAATATGGCGCAAGTCCATTACATAGACGATCCTTCCTGAGCGGCATATTGGGCGATCCGGAACAGCAGCTGCTCTTCTGAGCTCGCATTGGGACTTCAAGTTCACCGCCTTGCAGCCGATAATAAGTTTACATATACAAGGAAGGTGGCGGGATGTCGATGAATATTCAGCAGGTCATGCGCGCCGTGCTCGGAGATGCGGCGCCCGCCGAGCCGAAGCTGCTGGAGCTGAAGGTCGGGCAGATTGTGAAGGGTATGGTGCTCCAGTTGTTAGCCGAACATGAGGCATTGATGAACGTCGGCGGCGCACATGTTCGCGCCAAGCTGGAGACGCCGCTGGCTAAGGGCCAGATTGCGCTTCTTCAGGTGCAGCCCGACACCGGGAACGGTGTCGTCATGCTGAAGCCTCTTCATCCGTCAACCGGAACGATCCAGGCGGAGGGTGCCGGAGAAGCCTTGAAGGCGCTCGGCTTGAAGGATACACCTGAGATGAGGCAGCTTGTTCAGGATATGCATCGAATCGGTGTTCCGGTAACGAAAGAGAACCTGCAGTCTGCGCAGCAGGCTGTCCGGCAGTTGGCGGCACCTGGCAGTGCTGTGGAAGCCGATACCCAGTCGGCACTGCTCGCAATGAAACGCGGTCTGCCGCTCACGCAGGAGACGCTAGGAGCACTCAAGCAATTGATATCCGGTGAGCCAATCGATCAGCTTCTAGGCAAGCTCAAGTCACAGCTTGCTCAGCTCACATCCGGTGAGCAGCAGGGGGCAAAAGCGGGAGGGACGCAGACAGGAGCTTCCCTGGTATCCCGATTGGAACCGCTGCTTGCAAGAGTAGAGGCATTCGGGCTACAGCTGACCGGCGCCGATGTTGAAGGTGAAGAAGTGTCACAGCGAGGCACGCCAGCCCGGCCGCAGCATGAAGGCTCCAATCCGTTCCGGCGGTTCCGCCGTATCTCAGCAATTGGCTGTCTTGCGAAATAAAAATGTGGTGTATGGACTAAAGGACGGAACCTCTGTTATTTATTCATTGAGGGATCCGTTGATTAAAGACTTATTAGCGGTAGCGAAAAAGATTTTTGATAATCACCTCGTTGATGCCATCTCTTTATTGGAAGTCATTCGGAACGAGCCTTAGTCAGATGAAAAAGTGACATTTTCATTGCATAAGTTTCCCGCAATGAGAAATAGTAAACTAATGAGGGTATCCGCGAGCAAGGCAAAGGATTCCTTTATTTTTTGCTTGGTTTCATACTCCAAGGTGAAAACAAGCCGAATTTGTGCGTTTGACATTGGTTAATCACAGGAGTAACATTTCATATATATTCAAATAATCAAATATATGAAGAAGAGAA
>JBEPYM010000146.1:0-9116 GCA_041641375.1 Paenibacillus sp. | reverse complement strand
AATAAATATGAAAAAGTTATACACATACCACTACGTAAATGCTACGAAACACAACAAAAATGTGGATAATCCGCACGGCTACGCCATCCAGTTATCCACATGTAGTGGGTCGGTGTCAAACTTGAGTCAAAGAAGTCTTGCAGGAAATTACATTGGCAATGAAGAATTTGGTAACAACACAATTGAGGGAGAGAGATAGATGTCATTTGTTAATGTGCTTGATAAGGGGTATGTACGGCTAGTTGATCACATGGGCTCCGATTTAACGGTCGTTAATGCAGCTCGCGTCTCATATGCAAAGGAGTCAAAAGAGCTCAGTGAACGAGATATAAAACTCATTAGGTTCCTTGCGCGAGAGGGCCATACTTCCCCTTTTAGACATGCCATAGCACAGTTTGAGGTGTACGCACCATTAATGGTTGCTAGACAGTGGTGGAAGTATGTAGTGGGATCAGCCCATTATGAGGGTACAGGAGATAGTTTAGATGCATGGAACGAATCTAGTCGTCGATACATCACAGAAGAACCAGTTTTTTATACCCCCAAAGCGAACGAATGGAGATCGAAGCCTGAGAACTCCAAACAGGGTAGTGGAGACACAGTTTCTTGGGAACTTGGGGAGATACATACACAAGAATTAATGACCTATATTGAATTAGGGCTAAAAAAATACGAGCAGGCATTAGCAGATGGGATTTGTGCTGAACAAGCGCGGTTGTTCTTACCCTCTTATGGAATGTACGTTCGTTGGTATTGGACCGCATCTGTTCAATCGGTTGCCCATTTCTTAATGCAAAGACTAGAGCATGACGCACAGAAAGAAATTCAGGACTACGCGAAGGCTGTTTTGGAGCTAATCAGATCAATTTACCCTACTTCCTAGAGCAATTAGTTTTCGAGTAAACGACTCGCGCGTTGAACTAACGGATACAAGAGCTCAACCACAACAGAAAAGGGGTCAGGGATATGCTGCATCAAATCACCATCAGAGAATTAATGCAGCACGAATTACAGCAACTACTGGAATTATACAAGCACTTAAACAAAGATGACGCCGAATTGACGTTAGAGACTGTGGAAACATTATGGGAAGAAATATATGAGAACAAGAGAATTCACAACACTGTGGCTGATTATGAAGGTCAACTGGTAGCATCGTGTGTGTTAACCATTGTTCCTAATTTAACAAGAGGTGGGCGTCCGTACGGTTTAATCGAAAACGTTGTTACACATAGTGATTTTAGAAGGCGTGGATTAGGTACGAAAATTTTGAAAGCCGCATTAGAAATCGCGTGGGAACAAAATTGTTATAAGGTAATGTTGTTAACAGGTTCGAAAAGAGAAGAGACGCTTTCGTTCTATGAGAAGGCTGGATTCAAAAGAGGCATAAAAACTGGATTTATTGCTGCCCCTGAGATATGAAACAATCCGATGATAGGGTAGCGGGAAATCCCATGAATGACCCATTAGCTGGTATTGAATGGTTTGAACCAACTCCAATTTTGAACAACTTAATTCGTTCAAGGGGAGAACTGATGCTTAACCCGCTTTCGCCAGGGCTCGAAGCGGATGTGTGTAAGATCTCGCAGGGTGAGGAGCATTTTGTATTGAAGGTATGGAACAAACAATCGAAACCCGACGTCCTGCGTCAATACCGCCTGTTGGAAGCTCTTCATCGTCAGGAAGTCCGCGTATCCGAGCCGATCGGCTATGGGCGAACGAAAACTGGGGACGGTGTGCTTTTGACACGTTATCATGGTACTGCAGTAACAAAGGTGAGTCCAAGTATTTTTATGAAAATTGCCGCAGTATTAGCCGACATTCACCGGTTGCCTTCTGATGGTTTGGAGGGCGAGGCGCTACCTAGCTATGATTTTATTGGGTATTTTTTCTCGGGGATCGAGGCATTTCCGGTGATGAAAGAGGAACTGACTCGACTCGTCTCTGCTGCGGATATGAATATGGACCGAATTATTCATGGCGACTTCAATTTAGGTAATATTCTAGAAGAGAATGGACAATACACGGTGATCGACTGGACGAATGGGCAATTAGGGGATCCTAGGTACGATCTGTCATGGGCTTGTCTGCTGTTGCGTATTTATTTGAGCGAGAGCAAAAGCCTTACGTTTCTGTACAAATATCAAGAGAAAATCCCCGTAATGACGGAGGAATTGGACATCTTTGAAGCGCTTGCCTGCCTGAGATGGTTGCTGCTTGACAGAATTGCTGGATTACCCAAACACGCGGATACGATGAAGAAGGTAAGAAAAATTGTCAGGGATAATCGATTTTTAAACGAGATGGTTTTGTTATAAGGGAAGCAGTTAAATGTAGGGATAATTGTACACTATCGAGGTGTTCGGTTGACTCTATAGACGGTAACATGTGTTATAATAAGTGAAAGGAAGGTGACCATTTTGGACTATATTACGAAGGAAACTTTGGATAAATACGTGAAGGGTAAAACCGTCATTGAGCTTCAAGTTTTTGCGGAGATGTTAGAAAAAGAATTTGGGATTCATATACCTTTTAATGAATCTGTACATTACAACAACTTGACGGATGGACAAAAACGCAAAATGACAAAAGCGGTCTTTTCAAATAAGGACATCTTGGATCAACTCCATGAAGCTTCAGTACATCAAGATTATGTTGAGGATGAAAAGGAAGCATTAACTATAATTAAAGAGGCTCGGAATGGAAAACAATTATAAAGTTATTTGGGCAAGATCCGCTCTCCGAAAGCTCAGCCAGCTTTATAATATAGATCATGGTTTAGCGTACATGAAATCAAAATCATTATTATCCCGCAATCCGTACAATCTTTCATCTGGATCAGCGGATTATCCGAACTTTAAATATAACGGGTACCATTGGTCATGTATAAACAATGCCATCATCGTCTATCGTATTTCTGAACATGATTCAACAGTATTTGTCGATGCATGTTATCATGCTCATACTGGCTGGGCGCTTAAAGTTTTTTATGGAGAATACGATCCCTTGGACTAAGCCTGCGAAATGTATTTACGCAGGCTTATATTATTACTACGGAAAACGGGAGTACGATAACGATTAGCGGACGAAGGAGACTCCTATGTTTGGCAAAGCAAGTATCTTACCTGCAATCATTTTGATCGTAACATTATTTTACTTTTACGACCTGTTTGGAGAAACTCCTGTCAATTTGCTGGGTTGGGGCGGTAGAGATGCATTTGCAAACTTGCTGATCAACATGGTTTCGCATGCGCTGATTGCTATTGTTTTAAGTATACCTCCAATTATCTTTGTGCAGGAAAAAAAGAGTTGGTTTATTCAAGTCATTACAGGCAGCTCAATATCTACAATATTCCTGATGATATATATCGTAGTAAGTTTAACGTTAGGCGCGCGATCGTAAAGGAAGAATTCTACGCTACTTATCATCGGAAAAGACGCCGCAGAAGCCCCGACGCCTTTCTTGTTGACCCCTGGTACGAGCATACTCTCCGTCAGCCTTAACCTTTTGCCGCATTATCCATGTTCATGTAGTTAATGGCCCACAGATGGCCGTCCAAGTCCACAAAGCCCCAATGATACATGAACCCATGATCTTCAGGTTCAGCATGCAATTTCGCGCCCATAGAGACCGCGGTGTTCACGATTTCATCGACCTTTTCCCGGCTCTCGAAGGCCAATGCGATCGTCATCTGCGCATACTTGCTCGTATCGACGGATTCCCTCTCCGTGAGCGTAGTAAAGAATGCTTGATTGATCAGCATGACCTGCAGGTTGTCGCCAATTATGAAGGCTACCGAATTCCCGTTATCAGGAAATTGCGGGTTGAGCTCGAATCCGAGTCCGGTGAAGAACGCTTTCGATTGTTCTACGTTTCTAACAGGCAGGTTGAAGCTCGTGAATACGGATGTTAATGCCATTGTCATAACACCTCTTCGTCAAATGAGTTTGTGTTCATGAAAGCCTACATTTATATAGACGGCTGCCGATCCGAAAATTCATCGGTCTCATCTTCAAACTCCACTGAAACAAATCGATGGAATCACACGTCTACTTCTCTGAGAGGAGTAGATGGAACATGTTGAGGAAGAAGATTTTGGCTTGTCTAGCCGCATCAACACTAGTGATTCCGCATACGAGCGCTTCGACTGAGATGAGGGTAATTGCCGATTCGTTCGCCATTCAGCTTTTTGGTACGGAAACCTTGTATGATGCTCCTGATGCTACAAGCGCGACGGTAAGCCTTATTAGCCCGCAAGAGGTGGTGGCCGACTCGTATACAGACCTGTCTCCCAGTACGGGGCGGCACCGCGCATACCGGATTCAGACATGGCTCGGTCCAAAATGGATCATTCCGCAACATGAGCATATTCCATTTTTAAGGGGTGATCCGTTTTCACTCGAATTAGATGGAGCAACGCCGATCTACGATCGAATGGCGGACCTGTCCTTTTACGATCCGGAGGGACTTCTGACGCTGCTGCCGATGTCCGGTTATTTGGCGCCGCAAACCGTTCAAGTATTACAAACATACAATCCGCCGAATATCGGAGCTACGTGGCATTTGATTCAAACATGGCTTGGTCCGAAATGGATCACAACTACTGTATCAACTAAGGGAACTGCAGGCGATGCAATCGGAAAGCATGCTCTGACCCGCGTAACGGCAGGCCACCTGTACCCGTTCGACTCTGCGCCTGTTGTCTTTACGCTGGCTCCGCAACAGGTGGAAAGCATTGCTGTTATGGGGGATTGGGCAAAAATACGTACAACGTATGCGGGAGAAGGCTGGGTCCGCGTCAAGGATCGCAGCACCTCGTTGGATGATGCGGAGTTTCATAAATATTGGTTTGACGCAACGGACCGTATCATTCAGGATGTTGAAAAACGTATCGTAATGACGAATGCGAGCGCAACACGTGCCGGCGTATCGAGGTTCAACATGAATTCGAACATCGTTTTGCTGCAAAGTCCGTATGAAAACAGCAATATCCAAGCGGACGTCTACTTGGTGCAGGAGGACGGATCGATGCAGCCTTATACGAGCTTTCAACTCAAGAACATGCGCGTAGGAGAATTGCGCCCATTATATATAAATAAAGGCGGCATTGATGCCTCGAAGGTTAAGCTTGAAATTCGTACCGTGCAAATTACGCAGGCCGAGAAATAACGACATAAGATTGAAAAATCCATCCCAGGTTCATTTTATTCACTTGGACATTTGCCTATATTTGCTTGCCGGCTCATGGTAAAGTAGGTTGTGGGGGCGCCGGGAGGGGATCAACCTTGAGTGAGCATTCAGGAAGTCTGCAGCGGAAAGCACTTCGCGAAGGGCAGCTGTATCCGAAGTTTTATGCCTATTATTTCAACCAATTTACCGGATTCCATATGCCTGTACATGCGCATGACTCGACGGAAATTATGTATTTGGTTTCCGGCAGCTGCCGCATTTATGTATATACGTCCGACGGCCGGGAGCATCTCCTGCAGCTGTCCAAGGGCGAATTTGTGTTGATTGACGCATTGGTGCCGCATAGGCTGGAGGCTGAGGATGACGTTAGCTTTCGCATGCTGAACATTGAATTCGGCTTCGCAGCCGGCCGCGGCGAGCCGCTCTCCATGCGTTGCTTGGCGGAAGAGGAGCCGCTTATTGCCGAGCTGTTGGACGAGCCGTACGAATTCCGAGTGCTGCGGGACCCGGAGGAGCTGTACCAAGTCCTAAAGTCGCTTGTGATGGAGCTGGAACGACTGAATATGGATGAAAATTTGCTCGTTCGACTGCTTTTTTCCCAGCTGCTGTGCCGGATTGCCCTTCTTGTGGAAGCGGCGAAACGACCGACGGCGGATGTGGCCGATTACTATGTCAATCGCTCGATCCAGTATTTGCATGAACATATGGATCGGGAGATTAAGGTGGAGGATGTCGCCAGAATCGTCAGCTTGCACCCGGGTTATTTGCAGCGTATTTTCAAACGGATTACCGGCAGCACCATCGTCGACTATATAACCAGACTTCGGATGGAGCGGGCCAAGCTGCTGCTTCGACAGACGGATATTTCCGTCAATCAAATCCCTGATTATATCGGTGTCGGCAGCCGCCAGTATTTTCACCAGCTGTTCAAGAAGCACACCGGACAAACTCCCGCCGAATATCGGAATGCGGCAGGCCGACGCAGCTGGCATTACCCCGAGGGTGTTGCGGTTCGGAATAAAGGTGAGGATTTTTGACACTTGGATTCGAAATAGGTTGGTTTTCGGTCTATGGAGAAACGAGCTGCACTGCTACAATGAATTCAGTTGCCAAGTATGACTGAAGGAGCTGATTTCATTGTCGTTTAAGGTTGCATTCATCGGAGCGGGAAGTATTGGATTTACACGCGGCTTGCTGAGGGATCTCTTGAGTGTTCCGGAGTTTCGACATATTCAGGTTGCGTTTACGGACATAAACCCGGAGAATCTGCGGATGGTGAAGGAGCTTTGCCAGCGGGACATCGATGAGAACGGGCTGTCGATTCAGATTCAGGCAACCCTCGACCGCAGGGAAGCGCTGAAGGATGCCAAGTATGTATTGTGTACCATTCGTGTCGGCGGACTGGAGGCGTTCGCAACGGATGTCGATATTCCGTTGGCCTATGGCGTTGATCAATGCGTCGGCGACACGCTGTGTGCCGGAGGCATCATGTACGGGCAGCGCGGCATTCCGGTCATGCTGGATATCTGCAAGGATATCCGCGAGGTAGCGGCTCCCGGGGCGATGCTGCTTAATTATGCGAATCCGATGGCGATGCTGACATGGGCATGCAACAAATACGGCGGCGTTCCGACCGTCGGCTTGTGCCACGGCGTACAGCACGGTCATCATCAGATTGCAGAGGCGTACGGGCTTACGAAATCCGAAGTCGATATCGTGTGCGCCGGCATCAACCATCAAACCTGGTACATCAAGGCGAGCCACCAGGGCCGCGATCTGACGGCCGGATTGCTGGAGGCGTTCGAGAAGCATCCGGAGTACAGCCGTACGGAAAAGGTGCGCATCGACATGCTGCGCCGCTTCGGATACTATAGCACCGAATCGAACGGGCACTTAAGCGAGTATGTCGCTTGGTACCGGAAACGCCCGCAGGAAATTCCGGATTGGATCGATCTGTCCAGCTGGATCAATGGAGAAACCGGAGGCTACCTGCGGATCTGTACCGAGGGGCGCAACTGGTTCGAGACCGACTTCCCGAACTGGATGAAGGATGCGCCGAAGCGCTATGTGCCGGAGGAGCGTGGGGAGGAGCACGGCTCTTACATTATCGAAGGGCTGGAAACCGGGCGCGTGTACCGCGGACATTTTAACGTTATCAACAACGGGGTCATTGCGAATCTCCCGGCTGATGCGGTCATCGAGGCGCCGGGTTATGTCGACCGGAACGGCATTTCCATGCCGCTTGTCGGCGAGCTTCCGCTCGGCTGCGCGGCAGTTTGCAACGCGAGCATCAGCGTGCAGCGCATGTCGGTGGAAGCGGCGGTGAAGGGCGATCTGAGCCTGCTGCGCCAGGCGTTCATGATGGACCCGCTCGTCGGTGCCGTATGCAATCCCAAGGAAATCTGGCAGATGGTCGACGAAATGCTTGTGGCGGGTGAGAAGTGGCTTCCGCAGTACGCCGAAGCGATCAAAGGCGCGAAAGCGCGTCTGGCATCCGGCGATCGGATTCCGACTCGCGAGGGCTACCAGGGCGCGGTGCGGCTGAAGGTAAAGACGGTGGAGGAGATGCAGCAGGACCGCGAGACGGCGAACAAGATGGCTGGTGAGTCGGACAAGGGCAAGGATCGGGAAAAGGTAAAGCAGTAACGTCAATAGGAAGGTGTCCTCATGCCGGGAGCGGATCTTGGCGGCGGGACACCTTTTTTATATGGGAAACGCAAGGTTGAGGGGGAGTCACTCGCGCGGCGAACAGGCGGGACTTGAACGAAAAATCATACAAAATCAAGGGGCCGGCGCTGGATGAGAGCGATGTTGAACGAAAAATCATACAAAACCGTGGGTGCGTGAGTCGATTAGGCGAGGTTTGAACGAAAAATCGTACAAAATCAAGGGATCAGCGCTTGATGAGAGTAATTTTGATCGAAAAATCGTACAAAACCGTGGGTGCGTGAGTCGATCAGGCGAGACTTGAACGAAAAATCGTACAAGCGGTATTGGAACAGAGTGATCCGAGATGTGCTTGGAAGCTCCAGCTATTGCGGTGGCTGCCTTGCATTTGTTATGAGCGAATCAGTTGTGAGAAAATGGTGGTGAGGAATCCGGATGCATGGTCAGATATGTATTAGAAATGGAATACCCGTGTGACAAGGAATGACGATTGGATGGAGGCGGATGTAGAATGCTGCAAGTAGGACCGTTGGCGGTTAAGGAGGATTTATTCTATATCCTGATTGGCGGCTTAGCCGCGTTTGCCTGGATGGCTGTTCTCCATCGCCGGACGGCGTACAGGTCGGCTCCGATTGTGGATATTTTCGGGACGGCTGCGCTTATCGTATTGGTTGCGTGGAAGCTCACCCCCGTCCTGTTCGAGCCTTCGATCCTGTGGGAGAGACCAATGCTGCTGCTAGTCGGTACAGGCTCCGTCTACGGCTTGTTGATCGGACTGGCCGCCGCCGTCGTATATGCCATTGTGCGCATCCATAAGGGACTGAAGCTGCCGCTTCGTTATGCGGGCGATCTGGCTGTACTCGGTGTCGCGGTATGGTGGGGGTGTGTCCTGCTGCTGGCAAAGCCTGTACCATTTAAGCTTCTGTATGCGGTGATCCTGCTGGGAATCGCAGCTTACCTCAGCTCAAGCTTCTCCAAGAAGGCTGGAACCGGCTACGCGATGAGGCGAGTGCTGGCTGGCGGAGGAGCATTGGTGTTGGTCGTATCGATATTCGATGAGAAGGGCCCTTTGCTATGGGGGCTGGCGCAGCACCAATGGATCTATGGGCTGCTCATGTTCGCGGGACTGCTCCTCCCGGAGTCTGCAGGAAAGCGTGCTGATCGAGAGTGGGACGGAGAGGTGTCGTAAGATTTCTGCAGCTAGTGTCGGATTGTACGCAACGCTTTTCTCATGCGTCGGGCGAATGTCAGTGGATGC
>JBEPYM010000145.1:0-9176 GCA_041641375.1 Paenibacillus sp. | reverse complement strand
GGACAGCAGCCGTACATATCGAGCATGATTTGCTCGGATACATCGCCCGGGTCGCGGAGGCGACTCGCCAGGCTGCAGATGTGGAGCTCGGCGTAAGTCCCCGAGGCTGTCAAGCGTGGATGCGGGCATCGCAGGCGTTCGCCGCATTGAGCGGACGGGATTATGTGACTCCCGATGATTTGAAAGCGGTCGCAGTCCCTGTGCTTGCGCATCGGATATTACTGCAGTATGGCGCAAGAGGCCGCGACCAGCGGGCGTCGGAGCTGATTCGGAAGCTGCTCGCGGAGGTGGAGGTTCCGACGGAAGCCGCACCGGGCCTTCCTTCATGATTTCGGCGATTGGACTGAAGCCTCAGCTGCTCGTATTCAACGGCGTGCTGCTTATTCTTGCCTGTCTGTGGCTCTACCGCAAATACGCGCTTGCGCGAATGGAATATACGCGTGACTTTTCCAAGCAGGAGGCGTTCGAAGGCGAGACCGTCGTGATGACCGAGCGCATCGTCAATCGCAAGCTGCTGCCGCTTCCATGGCTGAGACTGGAATCGGCCATACCAAGCGCTCTTGTGTTCGGCGGCCGGGATGACCTGGACATTCGCGGCGGAAAGATGCTCCAGCACCATCTCAGTGTATTCGCCTTGCGGCCTTATCGGCAAATTGTACGAAAGCATCACGTATATTGCGCGAGGCGCGGCGTGTATCGGCTGCATACCGCCTCTATGACTTCCGGAGACCCCTTCGGGATTGTGCCCCGCAGTATTCAAGTGCCTCTGCAGCTGTCGCTGACGGTGTTTCCGCGGCCGGTTCGCTGGACGGAGCTCCCGCTCCCGAGCCGCAGCTGGCTAGGTGAAATCGCGGTTCGGCGATGGACGAACGAGGATCCGTTCCGTAACGCAGGGGTTCGCAGCTACCAGAGCGGCGATTCACTGAACGCGATACACTGGAAGGCAACGGCTCGAACGGGAACCCTTCAGGCTCATAAGAAGGATTACACCGCTGACCGCAGACTGATGATCGTGATGAACCTGGAGACAAGCGAGACGATGTGGAAAACGGTGACGAATACGGCTAGAGTGGAGCTGGGCATCCGCTGGGCAGCTGCCATTGCGCATGTTGCGGCGGATTCCGGCATAGAGGTTGGTTTTCTGTGCAACGGCTGGCAGGACGGGAAACCAGGAGTTCCGATACGGCTGGAGCCGCATTCGGGTGAAGTTCAGCGCTACCGCCTGCTTCGGACGATGGCGGGAATTGAGCTGGAGGCGATCGCTGCTATGAAGGACCTTCTGCTCGAGGACATCCGGCACAATCGAACGGCTGTCGAATATGTCATCATTTCCTGTCATCAAGGGAAGCTGTTGAGTGAGACGGCACAGCAAGCGAAAGAAGCCGGCAGCGACATACACTGGCTGCTGATCCCGGAAGCGGAGGGTGCGGTATGAAGCGAAGGACAATGCTCCTCCTGGCTTCCAGTGCGATGGAGCTCGTGCTGCTGCTGCCCGTTATTGCGCTCCTGGACGCATACACGTTCCCTATGAAGCCGCTATGGATCGTGCCTGTGGCAATCGCGTCTATGGCCGGTGTGCTGGCAGGCGAGGCGCTGAACATATGGTGGAAGCGCCTTCTCTTTCTGACTGGAACGGGTACCGTTCTGGTGTTCGGAGCAGCGGCCGCCCAATGGGGGGCTGCGACTGCACTCGCATTCGGTGCGATCGGTATTGCGGCAGCGCTTCAGGGCATGACGGCTGGTCGCCGAGCGGGAGCACCGCTCTATTATTGGCTCGCGCTCACGACATTTATGGCTGCCGGCCTGCTTTACCCTGCCCTCGATCGACTGCGGCCCTATGTCCCGGCGGTCGGAACGGCAGCCTTGTTTTCATTCGTTGTTTGCCTGTTTGTTATGAATGGCACCCACCTGCGGATGACCGCGAATGGAGGAGGAACCGGTCAGACCGTCTTGCCGACTGTGCGCAGCTACAACCGTTTATTCATGTCCCTATTTGCGATAGGCACGGTGCTTGCATCACTCCTGCTTGGCGGTGTCATCGCACAAGGGATCGGTGCTGTTCTGGGCGGGGTGCTGCGGTTTTTGTTCCGGTCCAAGGAATCGACGGAGCTCCTGCCGCCGCAAGTGGAATCGCAGCCTCCTGCGAGTCCGAAGCTCGAGGGCGGAGAACCGAGCTGGATTGCGCAGTTTCTTGAGAAGGTTTTTTTCGTCGCGGTGATCGTCCTGCTCCTTGTTCTGGCGGGATACGCCGGATATAAGCTGCTAAGCCGAATGCCCAGAGCAATTCGATCATGTCTGCAGCGGCTTATCCGTTGGCTCAAGGGTGGGGTCGATGCGCGGCCGTCATATGTCTACGATGAAGAAACGTCCGTGTTCCGCTTGGAGGAAGCTCTTGCGCACCTGCAAAAGGACGGGCTTGACCGCTTCAGGCGGGCGTTCGGAAGAGCAGATCGTCAGCCGACATATCATCGCTTGTCCAATCGGGACAAAGCGAGATTCAGCTACCGGCTTTGGCTGCAGCAGCTTCTGAAGCGGGGCGGAGCTGTCCAGCCGCATCTCACTGCCCGGGAAACGCTGCGCCTGCATGCGCAGACCGCCGAAGCAGCGCAGGCAGCCGCTATTTACGAGAAAGCGCGGTACTCCATTCATCCTGTGGAGGATGAAGAGACGGCAGCCATGGAATCGTTCCGCTCCCTGGAAGCGCGAAGGAAATCAGGCTATTCGTAAATCATCTTGACCGTCATGCCGCCGTCGACAACGAAGTTTTGGCCGGTAATAAAGCCTGCCTTGGACGGATCCGCCAGGTAAAGACATAGTGAGGTAATGTCGTCCGGCTTACCGACTCGTCCGACCGACTCGTCCGACCGGATGCTGGCTGCGATCACGGTCGCTGTGCCTCGGCTCGTAAGCCCGATCCGACCTGAGCCATGGACCGGTCTCAATCCACCCGGGTGAAATGGCGTTCACGCGTATGCCGCAAGGTCCGAGTGATACGGCGAGCGCATGCGTGAGTGCGACGATTGCTCCCTTGGAGGCGGCATATGCTTCTGTATCGGCTTCACTCATCAGGGCGCGGGTGGAGGCGATATTTACGATCGAACCGCCGCCGTTATCCGCCATCCTCCTGGCCGCCCTCTGCGCGCACAGGAACGTGCCCCGCACATTCACGGCGATTACCCGGTCGAAATTCTCTGCATCCAGCTCAAGTAGGGGAGCACTCTTGGTTATGCCCGCGTTATTGATCAGCACATCGATTGTTCCGAATTCCGCCACCGTTACCTTCAACCAATGTTCAACCTCTTGCTCTACAGAAACATCTGTGCGAAGAAAGACGGCTTGCCCGCCATTTTTACGAATGTGCCTGATCGTTTCGAGTCCCGCTTCTTTATCGGGGTCAGCGATCGAAACCCGGTAGCCCTCATTGGCGAACGCGACCGCCGCCGCTCTCCCGATTCCTTGTCCGCCTCCTGTTATTGCCGCTGTCCGCATCTCATCATTCGCCTCCTTTTTCCTAACTTTACCATGGTGGGGCTGATAAATGCTATGGGAGCGGTACAAACCATTGCTTTCTTGAAGCAAATGCGAATAGTATTAACTATGAAACGGAGGTGTCCATCATGGAAAATGAGCCCGTCAAACGCAAAATTACATATCAGGTTGGCTGGCGGTCCGGTTCGATCGAGATCGATGAGAAGGGGAAGGCGGTCGCCAAACCCAGATTGACGACCGATTCGCGTCTCGATCATTTGTGGAAGCTTGTTCGTCCGCTCGTTGTGAGCGTCGCTTTGCCTTCCGGCAAGCTGCTGGAGGGCGCTCTCTTGATGCTGCCGTTCGCCGGGTTTGCCGCAACACTGCTTGCAATCGTATATTTGCTAGCGTAGAGGAACAGGGAGGGTGATTCAATCATGTATATGGCATTAGCTGTTTTTGCCGCTGTTATCGGTCTGCTCGTTACTTTTCTCGCATCCATTACTGCTTATCTGTATTACAAGGAGCGTAGAAGTGACATGCTGCTGCGCTGGACGGCGCTCGACTATGCAGTGCTGCTCTTGTTTGCCATTGGCACATCGTTTCTGATTGTCGAGCTGATCGCCGTATCGAAGGATCGCGACAGCTACCCGTTCTACCATTACGGCTATTTATTATCCGGAATCATCTATAGCGTGCTCGGCATGTTGTATGTGACGGTCCGCCATATGCTCCTGCTGAGAGCAGCGGCTGGAGCTCTTCCATCAGGCGGCACGGGTGCGGCTGTTCAGCAGCATCACCAGCCAGAACAACGACAGGCAGCCGAATAGCGGATATAAGGTGGAGAGCAGCGACTTGAAGCCGACCTGCGAGATCGCCCAGCTTCCGAGCAGCATCACGACAAGCAGGATATGAGGACTGAGGCGTACTCGAGCACGGAGCTGCAGTGACGTTCCGTAAATATCGGCGATATATGTCGTAAAAATCTCGGCATAAATGATAAGCAGAAACAGAAATTGGGCAACAGTCCCAAGTCCGATTGCGATAAAGCCCATCGGAATTTCATAGTCCCGGATGGCCGGTACGTTCGCTGCCATAGCGAAATGTCCGGCCATCAGCATGATGCCGATCCCGAACCCGCCCATGATGCCTCCCAGCAGGATTACCTTACGGCTCTCGATCGCGGACCCTAACGGCACCAGTACCGCCTGTGCGGTCGCGAGATTGAAGGCCGAGTACAAAAGCGGGGCAATCCATACCTTGATCGGATCAAGCTCGTTGGGCAGAGCAAGCCAATTGCCCGAAGACGGGTTTCCGCTCGTATGATGGACAACGATGAAGGTAAACGTCAGCATAAGCGGCACGACGATCGAATTGACCGCCAGGATGCCTTCCATTCCCCTTAATATGACTGCATAGGCCATCGCAAGCGTGATGATGACCCCAAGCTGAAAAGGCAGTCCAAGATGCTCCTCGAACATAGAACCGGCACCCGCCAGCATAATGGAGGTTACGCTGAACAGGATGACGAGGTTCAGCAAGCTGACCCAGCGACCTACCTGATTGCCAAACAAATAGCAGTTGAAATCCTCGTAGGATCGCGCGCCGATCCGGTGGGAGATCAGCATCGTCTTCGTTCCGAGCCACATGAAGAGTGCGGTTGATACAAGAATGGTAGCGGACGCGAGCCCACCATACTTCGTGAAAAATTGGAAAATCTCCTGACCGGTTGCGAAGCCGGCCCCCACAACGGTACCCATAAAGGTGAATGCGACCTGCAAGCTGCGAAGCAACGTTTGACCCATATCGATCCCCTCTCCAGAAGCACATCGCTTTATACAAGGTATGACAAGCATGGGCAAGCCATGACTATAAGCCGTGCCAGGCGAAAGCTAGCCTCTAGAAACAATCGGGTCACGAAAAAAACCTCCCGCTTATATGCAGGAGGCTAACATTCGCGGGTGTTATTCGTCCGCGAACAGCTTGATGGATTGAATTTGATCCGTCTTCGGATCAAGATCGAGACGCAGGATCACGCCGCCTGCCCGATAGGTCATAACAAACCTGGTGTTCGTGTTCGGCTTGCCAAGCGCCTTCACAGCGTCTTCCGTCGATTGCTTCAAGCGCAGTCCGCCGAGGCCGGGGTTGATGTCGGCGCTCTGTACTTCGACAAACACGACGTTACCGCCCGGATTGAAGCCGATCGAAAAGCCGTGATATTGATGCACCGTTACAGGCGGATTGACATCCGTCATTCGATACGTCTCGTAAGACTCGCCGAACGTCTCCTGCACATGCCTGAGCGTCGAGGAGGTTGACAGGCCAAGCAGTGTCGGCTTGTTCGGATCATATTGTGTCGTAATATTTACAGGCTTCGCCTCGCCGGGTCCCTGCTTCTTGGGAGCAGGGACTGCTCCGCTCGCGTTGCCTGCCGAGGCTGCAACCGCGATGGAATCTTTCTTCGGTTCTTCCTGCTGCGGCTTCGAAACGACTGGCATCGTCTTTGGTTCTGTTGCAACCGGTGCAACCGGCTCGTCGCTTGGGATCATCTCGGCTGGCATCGTTCGCTTGACGGGCTGATTGCCGCAGCCCGCAATCATCGTTGCAGCTAGCACAAGCGCTGCCAGCGTAACCAGTTTCAATCTCCGTACCCTCATCATCTCTATCTGTCCTTTCTTCCTGACCGAATGCATATTCGCCTTCCCTATCATACCCCTGGGTACGTCACCATTCAAAGGCGAATTTCTGCCCGATTAGGCGTAATTGTTGGAAATATGCGCATTCTGCGGCGATAACCGATATCGATTGTGATCACACCTGTTATTCGTACGTCTTATACTCATTTAGACGTTATTTGGGCTGGAAAGTTGCAAAATGAAAGTGTGAAATATCACACAAATTGAGCTACCCTTGAATGACTGCGGAAAAAATGGTATTTTCGTTGTAATGAATGAAAGCGAGTGATCTGGGTGGAAGCATTAAAAAAACGCATTTTAAAAGAAGGTATCGTTGTTTCCGAACAGGTGCTGCTGCTCGATTCGCTTATCAATCAACAAATTGATCCAGTGCTGACGATGCAAATGGGCAGGGAGTTCGCGAATCGATTCCGCGAGCAAGGTATCACGAAGGTGTTGACGGTGGAATCCTCCGGCATTCCTCCGGCTATGGCGGCTGCAGTCGAGCTGGGAGTACCGCTTGTATTTGCGCGTCGCAAGAAGCCGCTGGCCACGGACGAACAATCCTATTGGGCGGAGCGGGTCCCCTCCTTCACGAAAGGCTTCGTGACCGATATCGTTCTCCAGAAGAAATTTCTGACCGAAACCGACCGCATCTTGTTTATCGACGACATTATTGCGAACGGAGACGCGGCACGAGGACTGATCCGCATTGTGGAGCGGTCAGGCGCCTCGTTAGCCGGCGTAGGGGTTGTCGTGGAGAAGGCATTCCAGGCCGGAGCCTCAAGCTTGCGAGAACGCGGAATACGGGTCGAAGCGCTTGTAAGAATCACCTCGCTCGCAGGTGGGGTCATCCAGTTTGAAAATTAGGCTCGCACCCTGTATTTTCATAACGTTAACATCTTTTCGTGATGGCGATTTTCCTCTATAATGGTTGTAAACCTGCGAGAGGAGGGTCATATATGGGGATTGAACAGGGTACGACTGAATTTTATTATCGCAAGCTGAACGAAGCGAAGGTCCATTTCGAACGTGCACTGGACTGCAAGCACACCGAATTTGACGATCTATACCCTTATATGGTCGAGCATCCGCAATTTTTCTGGTATAAGCGATATGTGGCGTGGTCGGAGCTGCTGACCGTTGTCAAGCTAAGTGAAGAGCTGTCGATCGACTGGAGAACGCAGTTTACACAGCAACAGATCGAGTATATCAACAATCGCGTGATGTCGAGCAAGGTACTGGATTGCTGGTACGAATCGAAGGAGCATGTTGGGTAAGTCGGGAATACAAATGATGCATGTACGGAAGCCTAAATGATGCATTTAGGCTTTTTCTTTGTCCGGAGGGCGGTGATTGGGATGATTGATGAAGCAAAGCTGGACGAATACCGGCTTAAGGGCGAACTGGTGCGGGTTGTTCGCGATGCGAATCCTGCCAATGATGTTGTCGGCTATATTGTAGCGTGGAGCGAAGATTCGGTCATGATCCGCAAGCGTAATCGAAAAATCGTCAAACTGGAACGAGCGTATCGATTTGAGCCGGCTCAAGTGGAGCGATCAAATACGGTGGACGAATGATACTGCGGGACTGGAGCTGCTTTACTTAGGTTGCCAGCGGCGAAGAAAGTTATGCAGGAAGCAAATAAGCGGCTGAGCTGCAAAAAAATAAATAAAAAATATTTGACACCCGCCTATGATCCATGATATATTATTTCTCGTTCCCGCTTTTTATGAAGTGCTCTGAACGAACACATAGCGAACAGGCGGACATTACGTGCGGTCGTGGCGGAATTGGCAGACGCGCTAGATTCAGGTTCTAGTGGTGTAACAGCCGTGGAGGTTCGAGTCCTCTCGACCGCATCAAGCAAATCAAGGGTTTCAGCCTTCGGGTTGAGACCCTTGATTTCGTTTATGGAGCTTCTTCATATATTCGGCTGGAGTGATTCCTGTACAGGTCTTAAACACTCGCCCGAAATACGTCACATTGTTGAAACCGACTAAATAGGCGACCTCGTGAATTTTATAGTCCTGAGATTGCAGCAGCTCTTTGGCGATTTGAATCCGGAATTGCTGCACGTAGGAGATGAAGGTTACAGAGGTGACCTTCTTGAACAGGTTGCTTGCGTAGACCGGATTAACATGCAGGAACTCGGCCAATTCGGTTAATTGCCAGTCTTTCATGTAATTGGCGCCTACGTAATGCAGCATTTGAATGACGAGCTCATGCTTGATCCGATGCTCATGGATATAGGCATCCGTTCGCAGCTTTCCGATATCTGAGGGAAGCGCGGGACCTTCGTCCTTACCGGGGAACAGCCGCTGCAGCAGATCTTGAAGCGCCACGGTGCTTAACGGCTTGAGCAGGTAGTCATGCGCCCCGTATCGCAAGGCAGTCTGTGCGTATTCGAAATCGGAATAGGCTGTGAGCATGACATACTTGCTTATGGAGGAGAGCTGCTGTTCGTGAACCTTCTTCATTAGCTCGAGACCTGTCATGACAGGCATACGGATATCGATGAATGCGACATCGGGCTTTAGCAGCTTAATCTTGTTGATTCCCTCTTCCCCATCCTCCGCTTCCCCTACAACCTCCACAGCCATGTCCAGCTGCTGCAGCAAATAACGGGTTCCCTTGCGAATGGTCTCTTCATCATCGATCAACAGTACGCGCATCGCTTATCACCTCGTCAATATCTATCGTTAGCTTGATAGCCGTCCGTTTGCCGGGAATGCTATGGATATAGGCTCGGCATTGAGAGCCATAGTAGAGAAACAGCCGCTTCAGAGCATTATACATGCCGATCCGATCTCTCGTCAGCCTGTGAAGCGTTGCCTCGTCAACGTATTCATCAAGCTCGTAGGCGAAGCCGCAGCCATTGTCTACAATTTCAAACACAAGCTTCTGCTCGGACTTGTCCCAATAGCCGTTAATGTTCAAGATTCCGCCTTGCTTCGTACGCTGAAAGCCGTGCAGGATCGCATTCTCGATGAACGGCTGCAGAATGAGACGGTATATACTCATATCAAATAT